>CAYUXD010000331.1:0-2910 GCA_964448655.1 uncultured Eubacteriales bacterium | reverse complement strand
CAGGGCTTTTTGACTGGACTGATATTTTATATTATCCCGATTTCCTAAAAAGAGATTCTTTATAAATTCTACCCCTTTATCCCAGGCCAGGGCGATATAGACAAGGCCCACTGGTTTCTCAGGAGTTCCGCCCGAGGGGCCTGCTATTCCGGTTACAGCAATTCCGAGACTTGACCGAGCTTTTTCCCTAATTCCCTGGGCCATAGCCTCAGCAACTTGAGAGCTGACTGCTCCGTATTTTTCGATCAAAGCTGGGGAAACACCTAAAGCGTTGATTTTTGCTTCATTGCTGTAGGCCACTACTCCTTGCAAAAAATAATCCGAACTTCCGGGGACATCTGTCAAGCGATGACCAATAAGGCCTCCAGTACAGGATTCGGCCACAGCCAGAGTTTTTTTGTTGAGCCGCAAAAGCTTTCCTACTACCTCCTCGAGTTCTTCACCGGATGTTGAGAAAACATTATCTTTGAGTTTTCCTAGTATATTTTTTCCTAATTTCTGTACTCTCTCGTCCGCCTGTTCCTGACTTTTTTTAGAATGACTGCTAAGATGGATTTCAATCTGGCCTGGGTGGGCGAGAGTAGTCAGCCTGAGATTAGGGTCATCAGGATATAAATCCAGGATGAAGGTTTCTATCTTGGATTCAGTCAATCCTGTGATTTTTAAGACTCTGCGAGCCGTGTAATCTGTCTTGAATTCTTGAAGATGCGGCCCTACTGACTTGTCGAACATTGGTTTTAGTTCATGCGGAGGGCCGGGAAGGAGTATTATTTTATTCAAGCCTGTATCGACCCAAAGACCAGGGGCTGTGCCGTTTCTGTTTTCAAGAATTTCTGCTCCATCGATGACATAGGATTGCTTTTTGTTGACTTCGGGCATCGAGAGTCCACGGCGCTTAAACCTTTCCTCTATTTTTTGGAGAAGTTCTTTGTTGAAAATGAGCTTTCGTTCGAGGACTGTGGCGAAAGCCTCTCTGGTCCTATCATCTGTTGTCGGACCAAGCCCGCCCATGGCTATGATGATATCAGCGCGGGAAAGGGCTTGTTTGATAGAGAGGGCAAGATCATCCCATTCATCTCCAACTATTGTTTTATAAGAAACTTCCATTCCCAGGTCATTCAGACGCTCTGTAAGGAAGAGCGAATTGGTGTCCTGGAAGTAGGGGGTGAGAAGTTCTGAGCCTACGGCCATAATCTCGATTTTAAAATGCTTTTTAGCCTTCATATTTAAAATAAGTAGAGTTTTATAAGTAAGTAGAGATGAATGATTATACCTGCATAAACCGCAGCCACAAGGTCATCCATCACGATTCCCCATCCCTCTGGAAGGGTTTCAACTTTTTTTATGGGATAGGGTTTAATGATGTCAAAAATGCGGAAAAGGAAGAAGCAGGCGAGAAGCGGAAGCCAGCCTGTTCCCCAGGATTCTCCTATCCGGAAGAGAACAAGAAGCTGTCCGAATGCTTCATCGATCACTATCCTCCGGGGATCATGCTTTTTCACCTCTAATGAATATTTTGTGGAGGTAAAAATACCTACTAAAAACAGAAGGAAGAGAAGCAGAAGGTAAATAGGCCAGCTTAATCTATAAAGATAGAATTTATAAAGCAGAACTACAATCAGGCTTGTTAAAGTTCCTGGAGCAACCGGAAAGTATCCGACTCCAAAAAATGTTGCAATGATTTTTGATAAAGATTTCATTTAGCAAGTCTTCCGTATAAATCATATACATCCCCACCTGTGATTTCAACCTTTTGAATAGTGTTAACCACTTTTTCCCATTTTCCGGGGGCGTCGATGAGAATCATGCCGTCGACCTCAGGAGCCTGGAATCTCCCCCGGCCAATTAATATGTCGGGATTTTCTTTAGGGATTCCTTCAATCAAGACGTCAAGTCTCTGGTTCAGGTATTTTTTGTTGTTCTCGAAAGATATCTCTGCCTGAATTTCCATGATTTTACCTCTTCTTTTCCTCTTTACGCTTTCTTTAACAGGATCTCCGAGGTCGAAACAATCAGTTCCCTCTTCCTTTGAATAAGTAAAGACTCCCAAATGGTCAAATTTGGCCTCTTTAACAAATTTTTCGAGATTCTCCAATTCTTTCTTGCCTTCACCAGGGAACCCGACCACAAGAGATGTACGAAGGGCAATATCAGGAAGTTTTTCCCTTAATCTTTGGATGAGTTTGAGCGCTTTCTTTCCGTCCACCCCTCTTTTCATTTTTTTTATAATCTTCGAGTCAGAGTGTTGAAAAGGGATATCAAGATAAGAGCAGACCCTGCCCTCCTGCATTACCTCTAAAAGGGGGTCGCTTATTTCTTCGGGATACCCATAAAGGATGCGGATCCACTCGATTCCTTGAATGTTCAGAAGCTTTTTAAGAAGGAGGGGTAAGCCGTCTTCCAGGCCCTGATCGCGACCAAAGTAAGTTGTGTCCTGGGAGATTATGTTTATTTCCTTCACTCCCCGGGAAGAAAGTTTTTCGACTTCCTTGAGAATAGATGAAATCGAGCGAGATCGGTAAGGGCCTTTTATTAAAGGGATGGCACAGAAAGAGCACTCGTGCGAACATCCTTCAGATATTTTGACATAAGCCCATGATGGAGGCGTTTGGATGAAGCGGGGGGAGGTATGATCATACAGAAAGCAATGCTGAGATTTTTTAAATGGTTTTCCCTCGATCGCCTGGACTATTTTATCGAAGTCATTAACTCCCAACCAGGCATCGATTTCAGGATATTTTTTCATCAAGCGCTCTTTGTATCTTTCGACATAACACCCCACAGCAACGGTTTTCTTTCCCTTTCTTTTGAAAGCGACAGCTTCTTTAAGAGCAGTGCGTGCTTCTTGTTTTGCGGATTCAATAAATCCGCAGGTGTTGAAAACCACAATATCGGCCTCTCCAGGGTCGG
>CAYUXD010000330.1:0-2915 GCA_964448655.1 uncultured Eubacteriales bacterium | reverse complement strand
CATTCTTTGCATCATGGCTTCATAGAGGATTATTCCGACTGATACAGAGAGGTTGAGGCTCTGAACCATGCCTATCATGGGGATTTTGATTTTGTAATCAGTCAGAGAAAGAGCTTCTTCCGAGATGCCTTCAGCTTCATTGCCGAACACAAGAGCAAGAGGCTGAGTATAATCCAGGGCAGTGTGAGGAATGGAATCTTTGCTGAGATGGGTAGCAGCGACCTTAAATCCTTTCTTTTTTAATCGCTTAAGGCATTCTGAGGTTGAAGTGTAATAATTAAATTGAACCCATTTTTCGGCTCTGGTTGAGATAGCTTCGTTTACGGGAAAAGGTTCCGGGCTTGAGGAAATAATATCCACATAAAGAATTCCTGCTGCATCGCAGGTTCTGACCACAGCACTGGCATTTTGGGTGTTTTTCACTTCTTCCAGGACTACCCTCAAGTCTGGCTGCCGGAGGGAGAGAACCTTTTTGACTTTTTCTATTCTTTCTTTTGTCGGCACAAGAAAAATATAACACTCAGATTCATAAAAGGCAAAACATTGTAGGGGCCTGAAAAAATGAGGGAAAAACGGGGACAAAAAATATCTTTTTGCCCAAAAGCTCCTTTTTTGTTAATCCCTCCTGGATTTCATTCTTCGTCTCTTTCTCTCCTGCACAAAAAACCAAAAGAAGAAGGATTACTAAACTGAACTCTTTCTTCATGCATTTCATAGGAATCCCTCCTTTTTTGGCGCTTCCCTTCCCTCTGCTTATTCTTCAGCGATTTCGGGAAAATCCCGCGCCCGCCTTAATCTTAGGAGAAAAGGCTTGAAGAGAAAGCTGCGTTCATCCAATGCACAGAGCTGTCTGAACATTTGTTTTGTGACAGTGAAGGCAAGAATATCAGGGGGCAAGTGATGGCGCATGGCGATGTCAGTGGCCCCTATGGCGGCTTGGGGAATGTCAAGGTTCTCAAAGGGCTGAAGCTCAGAACATCCCGAACCGAAGGGGGCAATTACAGGAGGAGGGTCATCCGGAGCACTGTGATACTGGGCCCCGATCATTAAAGTGCTTAGTTGATCCGGGTTGACGTAGAAGGTGATGGTTTTGATATATTCAAATAGATTTTTCCTGTACGGGCCAACAAAAAGATGTGAATGTTTGGCTTTGTAGGGCTTGGTAGAGTCAATCCACTTTTCCATAAGTTCACGGGAGGCTTTGAGTCCTTCATCATCGACCAAGAATTTGATGAATTCCTCTCTGGAGCGCATTTGTATCCCCCACATCCAGTGGCCTGCGCCTCCACAACCGTATTGATCCCTGGTGAGGTGAAGAGTCTCTCCTTTGAGCCAATTCTTATAGAAAGTGAAAACGCAGTCTCTCTGTTTGGGTCTAACCAAAGGCTTAAACGGCTCAGGATCGGGCGCATCATAGAAACCGATAAGCGGTGTGGTTAAATCGGTTCGCTTAATTAAAGTAGTCAGGTCAGGCGGGTTATCTTTCATAATGGAATGGATAGGAGTTTGCTTTTTGAGGGAGCAATAATTCTCTTGATTTCTTAAATACATTTCACATCCTGATGTCACTGGAAAGGGTAAATCCAGGGAATAGAATTGTCAAGTAAGAGGAGAGAGTGAGAAGGAGAGTATTATTTTGAAGGAGAGAGTGTTACCAAATTAAATCATAACAAGCTGGCAGAAATCAGGAACGAGAAAATAGGATTTGTCTTTCAAAATTTCAATTTCCTTTAAGAAATGAATAAAATGGATGCAGTCCAAAAGAGGATATTCTTATAATCAAAGTTATTTTCCTTAATAAATTTTTATGTTAGATTGATTCTGTTTCCATAGTTTCCCGAGCATGAATTTGATAAAGTTGCAGTCCAATAAAGAGGGAAGGCCTCATTTCGGGCAACAGACTTTAAGAATAACTCTTTTTTTCTTCCTTACTTATATTATCCTCTGTGTATTTGTTAGTGTGTTTCCTTACGAGATCCATGATTCGGATTCGAGCGCTTACAGTTCCATTGCTCGAAAACTTGCCTATCAGCCTATTAATACTTGGTGTGCTCCGGATTGGGGCGGCCATGGCTATAATTACGGTTTATTTCAGGATCATCCCCCCGGAGTATTATGGATAACAGCCCTTTTCATTCGCATCGGAATCCCTGAGTCTTCTGCTGCATTTTGTGCCAACTTTTTATATATATTTTTATCTCTGTATTTTATTTATCTCTTAACAAGCTATTTCGGAGGTACTCTTTTAGGCTGGGGAGCAGTCTTTGCTTATGCCTTCACTCCTATTTTCTTGCAGTATCTTATCAGGGCCAATCATGAACATCCATTAAACTTAGCTGTGATTGCCGGTATTTATGGTTTAGTTCGCTCGGAAGAATCATGGAAATACAAGGCAATTTTTATAGTGTCTTTAATCTTTGCTTTTTTTGTAAAGGGAGCATTTGCCTTTATTCTAACTATACTTGCCTTCGTATATTGGATAATATTCTTGCGGAATAGAAGAACTTTCCTGTTCATTGTTCTGGCCAATTTATTTGCTTTGGGAATCATGTTTTTATTTGAACTCTGGTATCGACAGGTTACTGATGGAATAGGCTTTTGGGTAAATTACATCAACCTTCAGTCTGGCCAGGGAGTTGTAACAGGATTTAATCCCCTCCGTAAACTTTATAATCTTATCTGGTATCTGGGAAGAGCTATCTGGTTACCAGCTCCCTGGATTTTTTTCATCTTTTATGGAGCCTATAAATGGAGAAAAGAGAATATTTCGCTATTAAAGGATAAGCTTTTTAAATTATCCGCGGTCAGTGCAGGTTGTATCATTTTCTGGTTTTCCCTTTTTGACCGTAAGGCAGATCGATATATTTTCCCTGCGTATACTTTTCTTGTTTTAGCCGGAGTTTGGGTTTTGCTTC
>CAYUXD010000329.1:0-2943 GCA_964448655.1 uncultured Eubacteriales bacterium | reverse complement strand
CCATGCTGCTGAGCAAATACAACAAGTGTTCCTCCCTGGGAGACATAATCAGCTAAGGTACTCTTAAACTGCTCTGAGTTCTCCATCCCATAGAGTCCACCGGTAGGAATCACCATCAAAGGATTCTCTTTTACCCATAAAGGAGAAAAAGAAGGAGGAACCCTTCTCCACGCCTCTTTGTATAGACCAATCAAGGATGAGGCGGAGCCAAAATACCCGTGCCTTAATATCACCACATCCGGAGTCTCTGAGCGCTCTTTGCTATACTGGAGGCTATTTTTAGATAAGAGGTTATAGGCCTCGTTGATCCTCGAGTTTAAATTAGCAAGATAAGTTTCGTCCGGTGTCCCCCCTGTGCCAACTGATTCAAAATATTGGCCTCTTTCCTCTAATAATTTCTCATAGTTCCAGTAAAGGAGGGTATTGGTCTTCCCTTTTTTAGGCGCCAACCTGTAGAATCTGGACTTTGAAGCGGAAGTGTAGTAAGAGGGATTACTGGTTGAGGAGGATTCATTATCATCAGGTCTTTCTCCCCCGGGATTGGTACCAGTAACTCCATCTTCCTCTCCATCTCCATCTTCACCATCCATACTGTCATCTCCTCCGCCATCTTCTTCACCTGTTTCACCTGATTCTCGATGCTTCACATTTTCTTTTGCAGGATCTCCAGGATTTTCAGCCGTTCCACCACAGGGATCTAAACCCCAAGAAACTTTTCGTTCTGAGCTATGAGTAGCTTGATAAGTATTTTCTATTGCATCAAGTAACTTCCGAAGTTCGTAATGGACATGAGGCCCCATTGTCGGATCATGCTTGCCACGGCGAGTATTTCCTACTGTTCCAATCTGATCATTTTTATCGACAGTTTGGCCTACCTGAACATTCACTATATTTAAATGCACATAAGATGTAGTAGAACCATCCAAATGATAAACGATCACAGTATTTCCTATGTCAGATTCTCTATCATTGTCATCTCCCAAATTTAATTCTTTTCTATTTTTTGTAATTTTATTAACCGCCAATACAACACCTTCCTTCGCTGGGTAAACAGGAGCATTTATGGTATTTGCACGCGTGTCCTTAACAAGGTCAATTCCAGGATGAAATCCATAAGGTCTTATTGCTAAGTATCCATCTGTATAATAAGTATTTCCACCCAGGGGTATTTGGACATGGTTACCTTCTATATCTTTAAAAGCATTAGTTTTTATATTGAAGACTGAGATTAAAAATAAAATCATTAAAAATAAAAAAATAAAATTATTTATTTTATTGTGCTTCGCCCCCATCTTACTTCTCTAATTAATTCAATATTTCATAGAAATATAAACCCATATCAGACTCTATAAGAAAATACCTTCCATCTTTGGTAATGAAGATTAGACCTTCTTTCTCAACTTTTCTTTCACAAAGTTCATTCTTTGAAATATCTATGATAAACAGATTGTTACTTGACTCTCTATCAGTTCTCTCTCCCAGAATGACGATAATATTTCCATCATAAGATATATCAGAGTATTCAATTATCCTGTATCTTCTAATCGGATACTCATTTACCAGTGTTTTCTCAGGGAGTTTATAGACTTTTGTCTTATTTGATCCATAGATTATAGCAGTTTTGCCGTTCTCTGAGATTCTTGCTTTTCCCTCTAATAAAATACTTCCATTTTTATTAATTACAGCCCCAGGAATGCCACCAGCTTTCCGTACGATTTTCCCTGTTGCATCTCTTACTTCAACAGCTCCCCCCATTCGTTCATAAGCGATATATTCTAAGTTCTCCGATATAGAGATTGGCAGACCAGGCAAATTAATTCTTAAGATACTGTTTCCACTTTTATCAAAGAAGTTAAAACCGTCCCATAAGAAGTTTCCATCGGGAGAGAATACTCCTCGAGTAGAGCCGTAACTTTTTTTCCAAAGGATATTTCCTGCCGAATCCAGAAAGTAGGATTTCCAATTTTCCCAACCAGGAGCAACAAACACATACTTCCCATCAGAAGAAATATGAGGAGTCCCATATAATTCTTTTTTCCATGATTCGCCCTTATTTCGATCTATATAATGAATAAAAGGCTTTCTTGGCATATCCGATTCATGATAAGTATCTGTATCATAGACAAAATATCTACCATCATCGGATATTGACACTGTTGATGGTCCTCGTTCCAAATTCGGTCCCCACTGCCATATAGTGTTTCCATTTTTATCAATGATAACAATGCCTGCTTTTTTATATGGACCATGAGTAAAAATTACATCTCCACTTGCTTTTGCGAGTGCTACAGAACCAAGTCCCCCCCTGATCTCTCTCTTCCACAAAAGTTTCGGTTCTAAGGCGGAAGAAAGTTGTGAAATAGTCACAAGCATTAAAGAAATCAAAATAAAAAAAACTAACTTTGATCTAGTTTTCATTTTACCCTCCTTATTTTCATATTAGTGAAAAATATTCTCTTTATTTTGTAGCTCTCGAAAAATTGGCTTAAATGATCAGGTAGATATGTTGATTCCTTAATAATCCCTGCTTCAGGGGAAATCTCTCCTTTAGCCGCTTTGTTCATTGATATTAGCCCCTCCTGTATTCTTTCTCGCTGATGCGTGTATATTCTTATTCATTATCTTCGTTTAAGAGTAAAATTGTACGATTTCATTGCTCTAACCTTATCATTTCTAATCTCTAAATCCAATTTCGTTCCCATCGTGCCAAAGTCTGAGCGCCTGTTTCAGGTGCAGTAGAAATAAATCTCATAAGTTTGGCAGTATCTCGATTTAAGAATTTAAATCTGGCTTACATTGTATTCTTCCATCTAAAATACGCAATTAAAGCTCATTTTATCTCATAACTTTATGTCCATGAGGCTGAATTTCATTTCCTTCCGTGTCGCAAAGAATATAATCCACATGCCAGATGCCAAGCTTGCTGTCTTCAATCTCACTAAA
>CAYUXD010000328.1:0-2943 GCA_964448655.1 uncultured Eubacteriales bacterium | reverse complement strand
ATGATCTTCCCCAGGATTGTGAAAATTATGTCCATCGAATCGGACGGACGGCCCGAGCCGGGAATTCTGGAAAGGCTATTTCGTTGGCCAGCGAAGGCACGGCTGATTACCTCGAGGCCATCGAATCTTTTATCAGCATGAAGATTCCTGTTCAAACGGCGGATATTGATCTTTTTGCCACGGACAGGAGTTTAGAATTCAGTTCAAGAAAAAGATTTCGAAACCTTGGATCAAAAAATAGTCGAGCCAATTTCATCTCCAAAAATAAGCAGAGGAAAAAAGTCAAATCATACCCTGGTATCGCTGAGGTGGAAGATGCGAGGAAGAGGCTGGCTGGATTGAGTAGTCAAAGACCTTAAAGCCCTGGCTTCCCGAGATAGAATTTTATGTTCAAGTCAAGAAGGATTTTATTCTAGAGAGGAATGTAATATAATTGCTTACCTCAAAAGCGAGAAAAGAGATCCAATGAAAGATAAAATAGCCTTGGTAACAGGGAGCAGCCGTGGGATTGGACGAGATATTGCTTTAAAGCTGGCAGATGTCACGTCTGGAGTCGCCGTTCATTATAAAAGCAACAGGCAGGCTGCGGAAGAGGTTGCAAAAAAGATAAGAAAGAAAGGGAAGCTCGCTGCTTGTTTCCGTGCAGACCTAACAAAAGAGAAAGACGCTTCAGCCCTGGTTAGAAAAGTAGAAGAAAAATTCGGCAAAATAGATATTTTGGTCAACAACTTTGGTCCGATTCTTGTCAAATCCTGGGAAAAGATCAAATCGTCGGAGTGGGATTACATTCTACACAGTAATTTGATGAGTGCTTTGTATTGTCTTAAGGCAGTTCTCCCTGGCATGTGGAAAAGAAAGTGGGGGAGGATTATAAATCTTGGCTACAGCCGGGCTGAGCAGCTTGTGGCTTTTTCGAAAATAATACCTTATGCAATAGCCAAGACAGGTCTCCTGATCTTGACGCGTAGTGTAGCTGCTTCAGAGGCTTCGGCAGGAATAACGGTTAACATGGTATCTCCAGGGCTTATGGAGGGCGGAATTCTTCCTGAGAGTAAAAGCGTCCCAAAGGGCAGGTTGGGAAAGTTCGAAGATATATCGAGTGCTGTTTTGTTTTTAGTTTCGGATGAAGCTGATTTTATCAGCGGAACAAATTTGATTGTCGCCGGCGGCTGGAAAATATAAAAAAAGTATAAAAAAGGGGACAGGCTACTTTTTCTTTAAGGACAATTTCTGTAAGGACAGTCCCTATCTTTCCAGCTAGGGTTTGATAAATCAAACCCCTGCGTAAGTGGATAGTTCCCACAGAAAAAGGAGCCCGCCCCCTTTTTTCCCTCAATATATAGAAAAGTAGCGTGTCCCCATTTTTCCCTGTCCCCATTTTTCCTGTCCAGAAAAAGTAGCCTGTCCCCTTTTTTATTACTTTTTTCCTTTTTTTGATTTTTTTAGTTTTCTCTTGACAAAAGCCGGAAGGAAGCTTATTAATATAGATGGTGAACAAAATGGTAAACAAAATCAGGAAGAAACTCACAGAAAGGCAGGAGAAAGTGTTGGAAGTCATCGAAGAGTTCATTCTCGCCCAGGGCTATTCTCCCACGATCAGGCAACTGGGAGAGATCCTGAACATCGCCAATCCTTCGGCTGTTTTCAAGCACACCCAGAGCCTTGAGAAAAAGGGCTATTTGGAAAGGATGAAAGGGGAACTGAAGCTCAAAGGCTTTCCCGCTCTTCTGGAGAATCAAACCAGAGTGCCTTTGGTGGGTCTTGTCCCGGCCGGTGAGCCGAAAGAGGTCTTCGATATTTCAGGAGAGGCAGTGGAAGTTCCAGACTGGATGGTGGGCCGAAGAAAAGGGAACATCTTCTGCATCCATGTTGACGGGAAAAGTATGGTTGATGCCTACATCGATGAGGGAGACCGGGTGCTCGTGGAGAGGACAAATTCGGCAAGTTCCGGAGAGATGGTGATAGCCCTTCTGGATGACGGCTCGGTGACCTTGAAAAGGTTGAAGATAGAAGGTGGGAATGTCCTTCTTATGCCTGAAAATCCGGAGTTTGAGCCTATCAAAGTCAGGGAATTGAGAATCCTGGGAAGAGTGATCGGGGTTCTGAGAAAGTACTGAACATCGAAGGGCGCTGAGACAGTGCAAAAAGTGTGAACAGTGAATAAGGATATATTGTTTGTAGGGGTTTGATGAATCAAGCGCCTGCAGATGAACCAGCCGCAAGAAGCAACGTGTAAGCGGTAAAAAGACCAACAGACTAAAAAAGGTTAAAGAAATGAGAAGGAGATGTATTGTCCACATTGACATCGATGCTTTTTTTGCGGCTGTCGAGGTGCTCCTTAACCCTTCACTCAAAGGAAAACCGCTCATCGTCGGAGGTCTTCCTCATGAGAGGGGAGTAGCCTCTACCGCTTCCTACGAGGCCCGAAAATACGGTGTCCATGCCGGCCTACCTCTGCGGAAAGCCTACCAGCTCTGTCCCCACGGGATATTCGTAAGAGGAAACTTCCAGATTTACAGAGCTTTCTCCGAAAAGTTTTTCCGTCTTCTCTCCAAGTACACTCCGGATGTGGAGGAAGCCTCTCTGGATGAAGCCTACCTTGATTTGACCCGCTGCCGCCCCCTTTATTCCTCTTTTTCCTGCACCACCCTGGAGATCAAACAGAGCGTGGAGAAAGAACTGGGGATTACTGTTTCGGCGGGAGTGGGTCCTAATAAGATTCTGGCCAAGCTGGCTACCAGCCAGGCTAAACCAGGCGGACTGGTCGAGATTGACCCGGGTGGAGAGGAAGAGTTTTTGAAGAACCTGGATATCGAGTCTTTACCCGGGATAGGGCCCAAAGCCCAGGTCATACTCCGCATGCTCAACATCCATAAAATCGGTGACCTGTGGGGGCTGCCGCGGCCAACTCTGCGTTCGCTCTTCGGCCTAAACGGCGAAGAA
>CAYUXD010000327.1:0-2959 GCA_964448655.1 uncultured Eubacteriales bacterium | reverse complement strand
TTTTATCAAGCTGGCTCATAACCGTAGAATTCAGAGCATTCAGCGTCTTTGGCCTGCGGATAGTGATAAGAGCTACCTCATCCTTGTCTTCTCTAAGAACCAGAGGAATATCCCACGGCTTACCTGATTTGGCCTGTTCCATAAGAACCTTGGGAACGATAAATTCTGGCCATTCTTTGGCATATGCCTCAACTAGTTCTAGAGCTTTATCTATTCCAATCTTGTTCATCATTTGGAAAGGCGGATTCATAACAAGGGCATTCTCCACCCCTATCTCTAAATCTGCGATACTGGCAATTCCAGAGTCGAGTATTTCACAAACAAGACCGAAGTAAGCACCTTCTAACAGGTTGGAGACTGTCTTGAAAGTATTTTCGTTGTATTTGACTTCTTCGCCTCTTCCAGGAGTATCCCATGGCTTTCCGGATGCGATCTGGCTCTCTAAAATTTTGGGGGAGTGAAACCAAGAGTTAATTTTACTATTCATTTCACTGAGTCCGTGATCTGTTATCGGGTTCCCCCCTGTCAGATTCATTGCTGTAAAGGGACCAACTCCAAGACCCAATGCTCTCTGGACCATGGCATCCACCTGCTTAACCGTCCCTATTCCCTTCTCGACCAGAAGGGCGGAAGCCAAGAAGACGCCTTCAAAGATGGGGTCTATCGCATATCCATATCGACTTTTTACCTCAATTGGTGCCTTGCCGATTTCTTCATAGAATTTCATTAAAAACTCTGTTATCTCGGATGAAGTGTCTTTTCCCGGAACGATCTCGACGATGATACTCCGCTCGGCAGGGAAAAAGTAGTGGACGACCAGGCATCTCTTTTTGTTCTTGACTTCTTCGAAAATCGATTCAGGTTCCAAATGGGAAGAGTTCGAAGCAAAAATCGCTTTCTCTGAACAAATCTTCTCGAGTTCAGAGAAAATTTTACCTTTTATTGCTTTATCTTCTGTTGCCGCCTCGATCACTAAATCAGCTCCTTTTAGCTGCGAATACTCTCTTGTCCAAGAGATATTGGCCACCATTGAATCTGCCTCATCTTTTTTGAATGCTCCGGTTTTAACTCCCCTACTCACTTTTCCTTTGACTCGAGCTTCTCCAGATTTTAGTGCAACCTCAGCTATGTCTACGACTACAACAGGAACCCCGTGCCCATGAAGAACCTTGCTGAAATAGAGAGCGATATCCGGTCCGATATTACCGGAGCCAATCACTCCTACTTTATTGATTGTTCGCCCAAAAATTTCCCAGGCCATAATACCCCTCCTTATGGTTTTCTTTTAAGCTTATCGATACTTCCAATTGTATCCCAAAGAGTGCTGTCCCGATTTATTAGGACGGTTGTTCTCTATAGTATAGAATTTTGCTCATGTCAAGTTTTTCACTTGGACCTGACCCCATTAACATTAACATAAAATCGTTTGCCATCCATTAGCTTTTGTGATTACAATCAAAAAGCATTATCGGAGGAGTAAATATGGCAAAAATAAAGGTGAGTGTTGAAAGGATTGATGGCTGCTGCAGCCTTCCTGTGCAGGTAGGTGACCATTTCTATGTAGAGGATTCCAAGCTTTATGTTCCTGAAGGCATGTATGTCTGTATCTGGGCCTTACAAAGCATGATGCCAATCTTTCCAATTTTAGCTGAAAGAGATAGATTGGCAGACGAGCACTGGGTAAAAAAGGTTAAAAATTTTTCCTGCCCTGATCCAAAAGGACTTGTCCAATTTAGACTTGATGTAATCGAATAGGGATGGCGTCAAGAACTGAGTTACCCCTATTTTTCAGACTTGACCTCCAGGACTAAGAACTAAAGATGATCCGAGTTGATATAAGCAAATGCACTGGATGTAAGAGGTGCGAAACTGCCTGCGCCTTCTTCCGTTCCGGAAGGATCAATAACCGCATATCCAGGATAAAAGCTATGAATTTATACGAGATCGGAATTGATGGTGCGGTTGTATGCAACCAATGCAAGGAGCGCTATTGTGACTGCTGTCCTGAAAATGCTATAACCATAGGCTCTCTCGGAGAAGTGGTTGTTTCCCAAACACTATGTACACTCTGTGGGGTTTGTAAAAAAGCCTGCCCTATAGGAGCGATAGAAATATTCAATGATTTTGTTTACGTTTGCGACCTCTGCGGGGGAAGACCCAGGTGTATTGAAGCTTGTAAAGAAGGAGCAATCACTTATGAGGTTGATGAGGCATATCATCCTTCTCTTGCCGCCTTTAAAAAAGAAACTAAAAAAATGAATCCAAGCCAGAAACAATATTTTTACCTAAAGAAGCTGGGGCTCGAGGAAAGGAAGAGATGGAGAAGAAAGCATGCTTAAATATGGCTACGGCGGAAGAGCACTGAGAATAGATCTTACAGAGCGAAGATTCCGCATAGAGCCTCTTGATTCTTCCTGGATTAGACCTGTTATTGGAGGAAGGGCGGCAAATACAAAGAGGCTTCTTGAAGAGCTAAATCCAGATTGTGATCCCCTGGGACCTGATAATATCCTTATTTTTGGCATCGGACCTCTTACAGGTTCTCTGCTGCCATCGTCTGCTTATTATACTGTTACCGCCAAATCTCCCCTAACAGGCATATTAGGAGACTCAGCAGCAGGAGGGCAATTTGCCGCCGAGATGAAACTCACAGGATTTGACCAGATCATCATCACGGGAAAGGCTCGCAGTCTCCTTTATCTGATGGTAACAGAATCAGGCGTTGAGTTTGTGGACTGCCCGGAACACAAAGGAAAGACCATTATAGAAACAACAGAAGCAATAAGAGAGGAGAAAAAGGACCATTCCGTCCAGGTGGCCGCCATCGGACCGGCCGGAGAGAATCTTGTCCTTTTTTCAAGCATAGTCTCGAGTGGTAACAGGGTAAACGGACGCGCCGGAATGGGTGCTGTCATGGGGTCGAAGAATCTAAAAGCCTTAGCTGTAAAGGGCACACTCT
>CAYUXD010000326.1:0-2969 GCA_964448655.1 uncultured Eubacteriales bacterium | reverse complement strand
AAAGTGCTTGGCTTTCTTCAGCTTATCAATCAATTCCTGAGGAATTACTTCGCCTGTCTCATAGTGTCTTGCGTACATCTTAAGGACTTCGGGCTCAAATGCCCAGTTTTCCATAATCTGTGACGGCAATTCTACAAAATCTCTGGGGACGGAAGTTCCTGAGAGCCTGTTATAGGTGCAATCGGAGAGCAGCCCGTGAAGGGCATGTCCGAATTCGTGAAATAAAGTCGATACTTCCTCTGAACTGAGCAAGGCCGGCCTGTCGCCAGCAGGTTTTGAAAAGTTGCCATTATTCGTAATGACTGGATAAACTTCCATGCTATGCAGCCTTGATTGTTTTCTGAAACTGTTCATCCAGGCGCCGCCCCTTTTACTGGCTCTTGGGAAATAATCTGTATAAAGGATTCCGATATGCGATCCATCAGCTTCTTTGACTTCAAACACCTTCGCATCTTCGTGGTACTTTGGAATATCTGTTCGTTCGATAAACTGTATTCCATAAAGTTTGCTGGCCACTGAGAAGGCACCCTCCCTGACATTTTCCAGCTTAAAGTACGGCCTCAACATCTCCTCGTCAAGCTCGTACTTGGCTTTTTTCAGCTTTTCGGCATAATACCACCAGTCCCAGGGCTGCAGTTTAAAGTCATGGCCTTCTTTGCGAATCATCTCTTGAAGCTCCTTGGCTTCTCTTTTAGCCATCTTCAAAGCCGGCTTCCAGAGCTGGTCAAGAAATTTGTATACATTCTCAGGTTTCTTCGCCATATTATTCTCGAGCACATAATCGGCGTGGGTCTTGTAGCCCAATAGATTTGCCCGTTCCACACGAAGGGCAGCTATTTTAGCTAAGATAGCTTTGTTGTCCAGATCATCGTTATTGTCACCTTTGTTTATGTAGGCCTTAAAGATCTTTTCCCTGAGGTCGCGTTTTTCGGAATACTGGAGGAAGGGGATCATGCTTGGCTTATGGATAGTAAATACCCATTTGCCCTCATGCCCCCGTTCTTTTGCAGCTTCTGCGGCTCCGGTTATAACCGCTTGCGGCAGCCCGGCCAAGTCTTTTTCTTCATCAATGACCATTTCAAAGCGATTGTTTTCTTTCAAAACATTATCGCCAAATTTCACTGCAAGAATGGATAACTCTTGGTTGATTTCTTTCAGCTTGGCCTTCTTTTCTTCGTCCAGGTTTGCTCCGCTCCTTACAAAGTCTTTGTAATATTTTTCAAGGAGCGTATTTTGTTCTGTCGTTAAATCCAGCTTATCTTTCTGTTCATAAACCGCCTTGATTCTTTGAAATAGTTTTTCATTTAACCGGATGTCGTCCCGGTGCTTGGATTCTAGGGGTGCAACTTCTTTGTCGATTTTCTGCATATTGTCATTCGTCATTGACCCGTTTAAAACGCCAAAAACATTGCCGACTCTCCTTAATAAAGACCCGCTGCTTTCCATGGCTTCAATAGTGTTCTCAAAAGTAGGTGTCTCGGGATTATTGACAATCGCTTCAATTTCCTTTTTCTCCTGCTTCATTCCCTCTTTAAAAGCGGGCAGATAATGTTCTTCCTGTATCTTATCGAACGGGGGAACTTGAAAAGGCGTATCAAACTCGCTGAAAAGAGGATTCTCCTCTTGTTTTAGGCAGGAGCATAATAATCCTGCAATAAACAGCAATAAAAAAATCTTCTTCATTTTTCCTCCTCCTTTGATAGTTTAGACCTCTAAATAGTTATAGATTTCTTAATAGTTATGCATCTCTGATTCAAGGCTGAAACAGGAAAGCTAATAATATTAAAAAATATCAGAAAAATACAAGTTATATTTTGTGTCATTGTTATATTTATGAGGGAGTAATTTTATATCGAAACTTTTTTGGGGGAAAAGATTCCTATTAGCCGCGAGATTCTAGATATTATCTCGTCTAGAATTCAATACCTGGCTAAATTTTAAAATTCGACGCTCCACTGAAGGATGGCTCAATAAAGCCTCATCTTTTTTCTTCCAGCGAAAAGGCATGGTATTTAGCGTGGCTAATTTTTTTAAGGCTTCGATATATGCCGAGGGATTAGATGCAATCTCAACTACATACCTGTCTGCTCGGAATTCCAACTTCCTACTGATGATTCCAAAGAGGACTACAAAGTAAAGTGGAGCCAGAATCAATCCCATTAGGCCCCAGAAACCAACGGACAGTTTTTCAAAGTCTAGGACAGTACTCAGACCTAGACTAATTATTCCAAAAAAAACCCCGTAACCAAGAGCAGAAACAAAATAAATCCAGAGATCCTTCTTCTTCACATGCCCTAACTCGTGAGCTAACACCGTCTCCGTTTCATCAAGGCCAAAATTGTCCAATAGATGATCAGTGATATAAATTCGCTTGCTGAGAAGCCCAAAGACCCAGGCATTGGCCATCTTCAGATCTCGTGCCCTGATTAAGTAGATATCCTTGATTTTCACTTTGGCCCGCTCTGAGAGTCTAATTAGGCGGCTACTAATCTCATCGTCTTGGATCTTACTTGACCCATAGATAATGCCTATGAGGCGTGGATAGTGAGTATAAAGCAAAAGCAGAAAGAGCGATAAAAGCAAGATAAAAATTGGAATTCCTATCCACAAGGGTAATTTTTCTACAGCTACAAATGAAATAACTCCTATCATACTTACGACAATAATCCCTCCGAAAATAGATAATATTCCAGCTGTCACCAGCCAGAGATAACGTCCCCGCGAGACTGTAGCTCCCCGAAGTTCTTTGCCTATCCTATAACCTGGAAGTAAAATTAAGATGAGAAGTCCTAGTATTAATACTAGGAAGAACACCAGCATTAATATAACCTGAAGTATTTCATTATCTGTCCAGTAACTCAGGATTTCTATTGGATCAAATGCTATAAGTGTTACCATCATGAGGATCATTAAAATCATAGCACCCCATTCTGTATATTTAGAGTGGCGGAAGCATCGAGCGGCAATAT
>CAYUXD010000325.1:0-2985 GCA_964448655.1 uncultured Eubacteriales bacterium | reverse complement strand
TGCTTGCATCACAGAAAATCAAAGTTAACTTTTTTCCCCCTGGTTGAAAGTCAGCCAGAAAGCAACAATTCAAATTAGGCAAAATGCTTCAGTCTTGAATTTCAATAAGAAAGGATAGGTTTGTTGACAGGTGGGACTCTTTTATGTATTTATGTCTTAGAATCTTTTCTGCATCAAATTTTGACTTCTTTAGATTATGGAAGAACAGCGGAAACTGAATCGCTGGATTGGGCTCGTAGAGATGTAGCTGTTTATTTATAAGATAGCTATTTATTCATAAGGTTGTCAGGGAATTTAGTATATAGGAGAAAGTCTCATGCGACATATTCGAGCAAAACAATACGAGAATCCCCCTGCTTTTATTATGGCTAAAATCTCACCTATCGATCCCATGCCGGAGGCTTCGTTAATCTGTGATTATGGCGTCGACACTTTATCCGAGGGAGCATCTTCAGATCTACATTACCATGATTGTGATGAATGGTGGATTATCATCAATGGCCGGGCCCTTGTTACTGGCTCAGTTGATCCTTTCGAGGCAGGTCCGGGTGATATGGTATTTACTCCCATGGGAGAAACCCACAGGATAGAAGCCCTCAGCCTGGTGACCGTCGCCTGGTTTGAAGGACCTCTCAGAGGTGAAAAACGCAAAGGACATCTCCACCTTGATACAGAAGAGATAGAAAAGCTGTATTAGATATTATCCTGAAGAATAAGAAAGGCGTTTTTTCCAGCTCTCAAGGCACTACGTTTGCGATAATTTCATAGCCAGCTTGTTTTCCAATCTTAAGGAGTTCTACGGCACCTGGAGGAACCATCATGTTGAACAGGAAAAAGGTTAAAACGACAGCCATCAAGAAAATTTCGAACCTCGTTATTAATTTCATTTTTTAACCTCATTCTCTGCTCTCCACCTCCATGTATAAATACGAATAAAACCTGAAAAAAGTTGCTTTTTTTGCATGATACCTGAATTTTATTCAGCCCCCCAGAAAACTTGCATCAAACCCTTACGTTTAGAAGAAAAGGCGGGCTTGATAAATCAAGCCCCTACAATATAAATTTCGTTCTATTCTTGAGTTGTTTCTTCTACTCTGCCTCCTAAATGCTTACCCAGAAATTTTTCCATTGCTCGGTAGAAATCAAACCGATTCTCTTCGTTGTGGAAGCCGTGCCCTTCATTTTCTTTTACCATATACTCAACATCAATACCTCGTTTTTTCAGGGCTTCTACAATCTGGTCTGATTCCTGTATATTTACCCTGGGATCATTGGCCCCTTGAGCTACGAGCATAGGAACTTTAATCTTATCAGCGTGGAAAACAGGAGAAACTCTCTCGTAGAGTTCCTTATCTTTCTCCGGATGACCCATCATTTCGTAGAACATCTCTCTAATTGGTTCCCAGTAAGGGGGAATGGTTTTTATTAAGGTGAAAAGGTTTGAGACGCCAACGTAATCGACACCGCAGGCATATAGATCAGGAGTAAAGGCTACTCCCGCCAGGGTGGCATACCCACCAAATGAACCACCATAGATACCTACGCGTTGCGGGTCGGCAATTCCCTGGTCGATCAACCATTTTACTCCGTCAGTTATATCATCCTGTATGGCAAGCCCCCATTGTTTAAAACCGGCTTCCCAGAATTTGCGTCCATAACCCGTAGAAGTTCTGAAATTTATCTGCAAAACTGCATAGCCTCGATTAGCGAGGAATTGAACTTCAGGATTGTAAACCCATCTATCTCTGGCCCAGGGACCACCATGAGGATTGACGACAACAGGCAGGTTCTTAGCTTTCAAACCTTTGGGCAGAGTTAAATATCCATGAATGGTTAAACCATCCCTTGATTTGTAAGTAATGGGCTTCATCTCAGCCAGCTCGTCTTCATTCAGCCAGGGACTTATATCCACCAGCTTTTTGAACTCATTCGTGTCACGATCAAAGTAATAATAGGAACCCAGCGATCTATCACTATAGGTTCTTACCAGAGCTTTCCTTTCATCTTTACTCAGGCTTACGACCACGACTTCATATCCTGGAAGCCGCTCTTCAAGTCCTTCCTGCAATTGCTTTCTATCATCATCAAAGAAATGATAATGTCTTTTATCTATGATATAGGTGACACCTGTAATTTTCTTCCGTTTATCTGATTTTAATAAATCGGAAACATCAACTTCAGGATGTTCGTATAATAATTTGGTCTGTTTATTATTTTTGATGTCGTATTCGTATATAGCTGTTTTATCCCGGCCTATATTGGAAGCAACATAAAGATTTTTATTGTCGAACGTAAAGAATAAGGGTGACATGGTTTCTTTGAAATTGGTTGTGATTAAAGTTTGGAAATTATCTTTTTCGGTATCTCGATACAGCACGCTGGTGTTAACTCCATCAGAGGTCACGGCTATCCTTAAATTTCCGTCATGATCGGTTTCCCATTCCACAATATTTCCTGGATTTTGAGCTATCATTTCCATTTTGCCTGAGTTGATGTTAATACGATAAGCATCAAACAGACGAGGATCACGCTCATTCATCGAAATCAACATGTGTTCGTCGTCATTTTCCAGCTCATCGATTATCCCCACTCTCACTTTTTTAAATGGCGTTAGTTCTTTAAGATCGGAGCCATCAATGTTGACAGCAAATAATCTGAAGTTTTCGTCTCCTGCTATATCCTGCACATAGGCTATGCGGTTATTATTCGCCCAAATATAGCCTGCAATATCTCTCTCCGTTGCACTGGTGATACGCGTAACCTCTTCTTTCCCTATCTTTTGCACATGAACATTTAGCCGATTTTCCCAAGGTTTCAAAAAGGCCAGGTGTTCTCCATCAGGAGAAAGTTCAAACACAGCACTTTCAGGATTCCGGAAAAAATCTTTCATGGGGATAATACGAGGCAGCTGCTCTTGGGGAGCACATCCGAAAATAAAAATAGATGCAACTACCAGTAATGATATAATTCGTGTACGCATAATCT
>CAYUXD010000324.1:0-3006 GCA_964448655.1 uncultured Eubacteriales bacterium | reverse complement strand
CGATAAGAAGAGAAAGCCCGGCTGCCAGCAGGAATATCCAGACGGAGATTGCAGTTTTAAAGGCGAAGTTTTTCAACCATAGGTTGACCGCAAAATAGGCTGCCGGCCAGGCCAAAACATTGGCCATCAGCACCCATTTTGTGAACTCTTTGGTCAGGAGTAAAACCACCTGGGATGAAGAAGATCCAAGAACCTTGCGGATGCCTATCTCCTTTGTCCGTTTTTCTACAGAAAAAGAGGCCAGCCCGAACAATCCCAGACAGGAAATGAATACAGCCAAAAAAGTTATGTATCGGGTGAGACTTCCTGTCAGTTGTTCGGTCTGGTAAAGGCTGTTCAGTTTGTCATCCAAAAAATAATAGGAAAATGGATCATCCGGGACAAATTCCTTGATCTTATTCTCGATGAATTTTAGAGAGGCAGAAGTGCTGCGGCCTTGGAGTTTAAGGCAGAGGTAACTTCCGCTGTTGGTAAATTCCCACCAGAAAGGCCGGATCTCTTTATGTAGGGATTGGGTGTTGAAATCCTTGACCACTCCTATGATGGTTTTAGATCGCTCGGAATCCGTTCCCGCGTTTATATAGAATTTTTTCCTCAATGGCTCATCCATACGCATGGCTTTCACGGCCGCCTCGTTTACCACACAGGCTTCTTTGGGGTCTGAGAGAAATTCCCGGGAAAAGAAACGTCCTTGAGCCATCTGCAGTTTAAGGGTGTCCAAAAAGTCATAATCCACAAAGTTCTGTCCCATCATAAAGCTATATTCTCCTGATTTCCCTGTCCAGCTCAAATGTCGGTCGGTCACTGAGCTTCCCCAATCAACCAGGCTCATCATGCTCACAGTCGCATTCAGGATTGCGGGATTTTCTAACAGCTCGTTTTTTATGACTTGTATATTTTTCCGCAGTTCTCCTGAGGTCTTAACCACAACAAGATAATCTTTGTCATACCCTAGATTTATGGTTCTGATGTAATTCATTTGCCGTGTGATGGCCAGGATGCCGATGATAAAGAATATGGAAAGAGAGAACTGCATTACGACCAGTGTTTTTCTTAAAAAGGTTGCCCGAGATCGGACTTTCGACCGGCTTCCAAACGGTCCTTTTAAAACAGCCAGGGGACGAAATCCGGATAGGTATAAAGCCGGGTAGCTTCCGGAAAATACGCCTGTTAAAAGGGCAATACCGATAAAGCTGCATATCCACATCAGGGAAAAATTGAGTTTAAGCGGGGTGTTCAGAATACTATTTACAGAGGGAATAAGCAGTGCGGTTAGAAACAGGGCTAAGAACAGGGCGATAAATGAGTGCAAAATGGATTCGCTCAAGAACTGCTTGATCAATTGAGGGCGGCTTGAGCCCAAAACTTTTTTGACTCCAATTTCTTTGAAACGTTTCTCCGCCCGGGCAGTGGACAGGTTCATGAAATTGATGCTGGCGATAAGAAGAACGAAAACAGCCATGATCGTAAAGATGTAGACATAGGTGATCTGTCCACCTCCTCCCAGGGCATAAAGATGGATTTTTGTCAGTGGGTGAAGGAAAAGGTCGTAATTGCAGTTCTGGCGGTGTTTTTTGGCCACATCAGAAATTCTTTGGCTAACCGCATGCGAATCTGCATGTTCGGCCAACTTTACATAGGAGAATACGCTGTTATTGGACCATATTCTCATGGAGTAAAATCCGATCTCATAGGGGACCAGGAAATCAAATTGAAGATGCGAATTTTTGGGGATATTTTTTATAATTCCAGTCACCTTCACATCCCCACCCATGAAGGTCATGGTTTTTCCCACGGGATTCACCTTGCCGAAAAATTTTTGGGCCAGTTCATCAGTGATTACGATGGAATAAGGATCCAAAAAAATTGTTTCCGCATCCCCTTTTAGCAAAGGAAAGGAGAATATTTTAAAAAAAGAGGGCTCCACGTAGCTTCCCTGGCTGAAGAAGCTTCTGTTGTCAACGGTTAGTTTCATAGTCATGGGTTTATAGCTGGTGGCATCTAAGATCTCAGGATATCCCTCTTTTAAATAGGCGGCCAATGGACCCGGCAGATACCGGCCGAAATCATCCGGATCATGATAATGAGCGGAGACTCGATAGATCCGGCCGGCATTATTGTGAAACCGGTCAAAACTCAATTCATACTGCACCCATAGAAGGATGAGGATTGTGCAGGCCATTCCTATTGCTAGACCGGATATATTGATCACGGAATAGACTTTATCATTCTTGAGATTGCGGACGGCGGTTTTTAGATAATTTTTAATCATGATTAAACTCCAATAAATTTTACTTTCAGCATATGCTGGTATCAGCTTGATAATATGAAAGACATACCAGCACCGTGCCCTGATTACTCCACCCTCGTTTGAAATCTGGTCATACATTTCCTTGAAATCACCTAATAAAGATTCCCTGTCTTTAGGAGAGAGGAGAGATTGAAGAAAGATTTCCAATATTTTTGGGGGACTATTTTTTTCCTTCACTATATCTATTCCTTCTGGACCGATAGCATTGAGTAATTCGTCCAAAGCATATCCGTAATCCTTTTATATTCATTTAATTCTTCAAATCCTATTTTTGTGACTTTATATACTTTTTTCCTTCTTCCACCTCTTACAGCAGTTGCTTCCCCGAACTCTGACTCTATTAAATCCTGCTTCTCAAGACGGCTTAGCGGCAAATGAACTGAAGTCAACGATACTCTCTTGCCTGTAATTTTTGAAAGATGATCCGTAATAGCGATCAAGTATGCATCTCTCTGAAGATTTAGGATGGAAAGCATGATTAATTCTTCTTTGCGTGTTAATCCTTTCATTTTATTCCCTCATCATCTGATATCATTCTATAAAATGGAAACATATTATATATATTTATACGTCATAAATTAACTTTTAGTTGCAAAAAATTATAAAAAAATATTTTAATAAATTAACTAATTCTGAAAATTAAACCAATTTTCTTGAAGATATTAAGCTATCAGATCATCAAGCCCGCCCTGGCC
>CAYUXD010000323.1:2333-3008 GCA_964448655.1 uncultured Eubacteriales bacterium | reverse complement strand
AATAATACACCATAATATATAAGAAATACTAAAAAAAGATAATACAAAAGCTAATAATATATAATGTGCCGCTAGATCAATGAGTAAAAGTTACGTAAATGATTTCGTTTCTTTCTTAAAGAAAACCATTAAAAAGTAATCTTAAAAAAAGTTAAAGAATTTAAAAAAGGAGGATTTAAGTGAAGAAAAAAATTCTGGTTACCGGAGCTTGCGGGCAAATTGGATCAGAGCTCACGCCGGCCTTGAGGAAAAAGTACGGCCAGACAAATGTTATCGCTTCAGATATAGCCAAGCCGGGTGAAAAACTATTGAACTCAGGCCCCTTTGAATTTTTAGATTGCACCGATAGAAACCCTCTCGAAGAGGTCGTTAAGAAATTCAATTTAAATACTATCTATCACTTGGTCACTATTCTCTCAGCAGCCTCAGAAAAAGACCCACAAAAGGCGTGGAATGTCAATATCAAAAGCCTCCACAATGTGTTAGAAGTAGCCCGCCAACACCGATGCTCTGTCTTCGCTGCTAGTTCTCCAGCTGTATTCGGTCCGACCACGCCCAAAGATAAGACTCCACAAGATACGATTCTCAGGCCCACAAACATCTACGGAATCACCAAAGTGGCTGGCGAGTTGCTCTGTGATTACTACTATCAAAGGTTCGGAATCGATACTCGAG
>CAYUXD010000323.1:0-2323 GCA_964448655.1 uncultured Eubacteriales bacterium | reverse complement strand
TGGGGTCATTTCTTACGAAACTATCCCTGAAGGAGGAATAACAGATTATGCAGTCGAAATGTTCTACGAGGCTCTGAAACATAAAAGATATACCTGCTTCTTACGAGAAGGCACGTACCTCCCTTTCATGTATATTACTGATGCGGTTAAAGCTGCCATCAAGCTTATGGAGGCGAATCCGGAAGGTCTTAAACACAGGAATGCATTTAATGTAGCAAGTGTAAGCTTCGCGCCGGAAGATCTGGCAAGAGAGATTCAAAAATATATCCCTGACTTTGTCATCAATTATCACGTGAGTTCAGTCCATCAGTCTATCGCAGACTCTGGGACCAACTCATTAGACGACAGCGCTGCTCGCGAAGAATGGGGATGGGAGCCTGAATATGATCTGCCAGCAATGACTAAGGATATGCTTGAGAAAATTTCTATGAAACTCAATATAAATTTTTGATAAAAGGCGGTCAAGATGCCATTAAAAAAAATCGCAATAGTATTATCTCAAGAACTGAGGGAGCGGAGAGAAAAAGGAATCCACACTGGCCCGGAAAGAGTAGTGATTGAGGTAAGAAAAGGGAAAGGAGATAAAGGACTCAGAATTCTTCTAAAGGACTATGGAAATAGAGAATTTATCAGAATGAATTCAAACAGCTATCTTGGATTGGGCCTGAAGGATGAGGTCATTCAAGCCGAAGAAAAGACAGCCAATAAATTTGGTGCTGGGCCAGGTGCAGGACGATCCCTCAGTGGAACATATGATGTGCACGTTGAATTAGAAAAGAGATTAGCAAAATTTCACAACAAAGAAGCTGGGATGATATTTAGTTCTGCCTACGCAACCGTAATAGGTAGTCTGGTTTCGTTGATAACAGAGGAAACCGTTGTCATCAGCGACGAACTTAACCATAACTGCATAATCAACGGCATCCGATTGGCCCGGCCGAAAGAAAAAAAGATATACAGCCACAACAACACTGACGAACTGGAAATTCATATCAAAGAAAGTATCGGAAAGTGTAAAAGACTTATAATAGTAACAGATGGAATTTTCAGCATGCGAGGAGAATGTGCACCTCTTACAAGAATTGCGGACTTGGCAGAAAAATACGACTCAGAATTCCCGGAGGGAATACTGACGATTGTGGATGATTCCCATGGCGTGGGAGCGATAGGCAAAACAGGAAGAGGAACCATGGAAATGACGGCTGAAAATCGTGTAGATATATTGATCTCCACTCTGGGGAAAGCTCTGGGTATAAATGGAGGATATCTCGTGTCCAAGGCTGAAGTGGTAGAATATCTGAAGCAAACTGCACCATTTTATGTCTACTCCAATCCAATTACGCCATCTGAAGCTAGCGCCGCACTAAAAGCACTAGAGATTCTAGATAGCGAAAAAGGAAAGAGGCTTCTTGAAGACCTGAGGGAAAAGATGACCTACTTCAGGAATGGATTGATCGATTTGGGATATGAAGTCATAAGAGCGGAACATCCTATCGTCCCACTTATGATCAGAGATACCGATAAAACCAAGGAACTTGTTAATTTCTTAAAGGACAACGGCATCTTCACCGCCGGAATATTCTATCCTATAGTACCCAGGGGAGACGAACTCATAAGATTTCAAATATCCACAGACCATACAAAATCCGATTTAGATTATGTACTAAGAGTCTTAGAGAACTATAAAAATAAAGAATAACTCCAATTATCGAAAAGTCGCATCTCTATAGAAGGGGAGGCAGGATCCCGGGCGAAGTTCGGGCGACAGTTGGAAGGGGAAACGTGAAGCGGTTCCATCTCCAAGGTTGACTTGTGTTTCCTTCCGAGAGTCTATTCTCGTATGACCTCTTCATTAAAATTTAATATGGTGAATACGTAATAAACTGCAGTAACTAAGGTAATGCAGAATTCATGTCGTATAATGTAATATTTAATCTTATCAGTTTGTCAATTTGATAGGGGGATAGGCAATTTTTTTATTAAAAAAGTAGCCTGTCCCCTTTATTTCCGTTTATTCTTGCCTAAAAAGATGAGCTTATAAAATTTGTGTTGATTCGGTTTTGTAAATTGAGTAATTTAGGAAAAACGATAGATAAATCATAAGGAGGCACGATGAGAGATAAGTTTTCGAGAAGGGATTTTCTTAAAACGGGAATTGGCATAGGAGCAGCCTCAATGCTCACAGCAGGAAAAAATTTAGCCGGGGAAGAGAAAAAGGCAGGAAAGATGTGTGTAGTCTCCAGCAGGAATGGTTTAAGAGCCACAGAGAAAGCCATGGAACTTCTCAGGCAAGGAAAAGATCCATTGGATGCAGTTATAGCCG
>CAYUXD010000322.1:0-3013 GCA_964448655.1 uncultured Eubacteriales bacterium | reverse complement strand
TATTATCTCTTCCATCGCTCCCTTTGACATAAATCGAAGCTTCCTCCCCAGAAATTTTCCCGAAAACTACCGTATCCAGAAGGGAATTCCCGCCGAGGCGGTTAGCACCATGAACACCAACACAAGCACATTCTCCTGCAGCAAAGAATCCTTCCACACGCGAGGCACATTTCTTATTGACATCAATCCCACCCATCGAATAATGCTGGGCTGGCTGGATGGGTATAGGCGTGTCCACCGGGTCAATTCCGGCAAAATTGATACAAATCTCTCGAATTCCAGGTAATCTTTTTTTTATTTTTTCTTCTTCTATATGCCTCAAATCGAGGTAAACATACTGGTTATCAAAACCGTTTCCCTTATCGACTTCAGTCTGGATAGCCCGGGCGACGATGTCTCTGGGGGCAAGTTCCATGGCCGAGGGAGCATAATCCTCCATGAATCTTTTTCCCTTGTTATTGACCAGGTAACCTCCCTCTCCCCTTGCTCCTTCTGTAATCAAAATATTCTTGCCAAGAAGAGATGTGGGATGAAACTGGACAAATTCCATATCTCTCAGGGGAACGCCCGCTTTGTAGGCTATCCCTGTTCCGCTTCCATGATTGATATAAGCGTTAGTTGTCCTTGAATAGACTCTCCCGTAGCCGCCGGTTGTAAAAATAACAGCTCTGGCTCTTACAGGCATAATTTGACCCGTGGCTAAATCATAGACTACAACTCCCAGACACTTTCCATCCTTTATCACGAGTTTAGTCACCAGCCATTCATTATAAAATTTAACCTGGTTTTTTATGGACTGTTCGAAAAGAGTATGAAGGATGACAAGTCCTGTCCTATCAGCTGCATAGCATGTCCGGGGAAATCCTGCTCCACCGAAAGGTCTCTGGGCGATAACTCCGCCAGGAAAACGGCTAAAGGGGACACCCAAGTACTCTAATTCATAAATTGTTGAAACTGCCTTCTGGCACATCATCTCCGCAATATCTTGATCAGCAAGATAATCACTTCCCTTAATAGTGTCGAAGGCATGCCTCTCCCAGTTGTCGTCTCTTCCATCTGGGTTGTTTCCCAGGGCAGCATTTATCCCACCTTGAGCAGCAACAGAGTGGGAACGAAGAGGATGGACTTTGGATACTACGGCAACCTTAAGGCGAGGATCGCAGGATAATGCTGCAGCTAATCCTGCCAATCCACCCCCAACGACAAGGATGTCCTGACTGATCATTCAGTAATTCCTGGTAAAGTAAAGGACAAGCAAAAGGGCGCTCAAAACAAGGCTGAGTAGAGTAGAAATCCAGAAAAGTAGCTTCTCTTTCCTCAGCCCAAGATCAATTGCGATCGTTCTCAGGCCATAAAGAGCATGAAAGACCACAGAAATAATAAGCAGGGTGTCTATAAAGGGATTGGTGTGAAGAACAAGAGCCCAATCTGGCTTTTGTTCTTTCGTCATCAGAAAAAAAGCTGTTAAAAACTTAATGCCAAGGAGGAGGACAAGCAGGAGACCGCTGACGCGATGAAAAACCCATGCAAACATTGAATGATTTCCTTGCTTTGAAGATATATTAAATTAAAGACTAAAGGGATTGTCAAGAAAAAGGAGGATGTTATGCCAAATTTAGCGTAAAGGGGGCTCTTTAGCGAAAATTGAGGGAAAGAATGATTTTTAATGCTTTTGATCAGAGAAAAGATTGTAAGTTTTCATCTTGTAACTTAAAATTCTTTCTGTTATCCCAAGAGAGCGTGCAGCCTTGCTTTTAACTCTGCCGCTTTCTAAAAGTGCTTTCTTTATTTCTCTAATCTCCACCTGTTTGATTTTATCCTTTAAAGATAGTCCCTCTTGGATTAATTCTTCTTCCTTCTTCTCTTTTAAAAATACGGGCATGTCTGCTGAAGTAATAACACTTCCTTCACAAAAGACTATAGCTCTCTCTATTATATTCTCCAGCTCTCTTATGTTTCCTGGGAAAGAATATTTAAGCAGAAAGTTCATAGCTTCTGCTGAAATTTCCTCGATTTCCTTCCCCTCTTTCTCGCTGTATTTTCTGATAAAATGATCAACCAAAGGAGGAATATCTTCCTTTCTCTCCTGGAGAGGAGGGACATGGATATGGATGACATTCAGCCGGTAATAAAGGTCGGGCCTGAATTTTTCCTCTTTCATCAATTTCTCTAAATTCTTGTTTGTGGCGGCTATAATCCTTACATCAGATTTTAAAGGCTGGGAAGACCCGAGACGATAAAATTCTTTCTCCTGAAGGAAGCGTAAGAGCTTGACCTGTAGTTGAGAGGGGAGATCTCCTATTTCGTCCAGAAAAATAGTCCCTCCTGATGCAGCCTCGAACTTTCCTGTTTTCCTCTCAAAAGCGCCAGTAAATGAGCCCTTCTCTGCCCCAAAAAGCTCGCTTTCAATCAATGTTTCAGGAAGAGAAGGAATGTTGACCGCCAAGTAAGGTCCTTTCTTTCTCTTGGAAGAAAAATGAATTGTCTTGGCTACAAAGTCTTTTCCGGTCCCAGTTTCTCCTGAAATCAAGACAGTAGCATCACTCTTCGAAGCTTTTGAAACTAGGAGTGCAACACCTTCCATCTTTGATGAGGAGAACACAAAGTTCTTTGAGCTGAATTTATCTTCCAGAGAATTTTGAAGGATTGATATTTCTTTCTTCAGCTTCAGTCTTTCCAATGCCCTCGCTATGACCAACAGAAATTTGCCAAAATCTATGGGTTTGACGATATAATCGTAGGCTCCCTTCTTTATGGCCTCTACGGCATTTTCTATATTGCCAAAAGCTGTGACCATAATAGGAGTAATGAGAGGATTCTTTTCCAAAATATCTTGAACGACGCTTATCCCAGTCTCTTCATTGAGCTTGTAATCAACAATCGCAATAACTATTGGATGATCATCAATCATATTAAGGGCTTCCTTCCCTGATGCTGATTCAAAAACAGTATAACCCTCCTGTTCAAGATTTTCCTTGATCAATCTTCTCTGAAGAGGATCATCCTCCACAAT
>CAYUXD010000321.1:0-3025 GCA_964448655.1 uncultured Eubacteriales bacterium | reverse complement strand
CCGCCGCGCTTGACTCCTGAAGTTTGATTTTTTCCAGGCGGACAAGCAGGTGCTGGCCGATTTCGCCTGCCAGGCGACGACGCTCATCCTTCATTCGCTTTTGGGCCAGCTCACGCTCCTGACTGATCATGCGCAAGGCAAAGACCACCAGGACTAGGCTGGGCAGAATAACCGCGAGCAAAAAAAGAAGGATTTGCTTACGGTGACCACGTGAGCTAACAGGCATAGGTTGACCTTTTTTCAATAGTATATTCTAAAATACCCCCCTAGATAAAGATGTCACGAAAATGTCATAAAGCAAGTGGGATCAAATCTCTATTATTAACAAAGTTAGCGACCTATCTAATGGCTTAAGATGTTATGTCAATAATTATGACTTGATCCTTTTTTTCTTTACTTTTATTTATTTTTTCTGAGTTTTCGCTTCAGGCAAGAAATTCTCCATCACCCAGATTTCTGCTTTGCTTTGACCAGAGCCAAATGCAATGCGATTTCCATCGGGATGGATACTGATTGAACTCGTCATGTCAGTTGTGGACAATCCAAGGCTTTGTGGCTGTCCGCCCTCCGCTGGGATCTGCCACACTTCAACTTTGTTCTCCTGGAAATTTCTCCTTGCAAATAACAGTCGGCTTCCGTCAGGCGACCAGGCAACTGCGCCAAAGCCCTCAGGATTTTTAAGCCTGAAAATTTCGTGCGGTTTGCCTTCCTTCAACGAAAGCACATAAAGCGTAGCCAGTTCGTACTCATCACCAGAGAGGCTCGAGAATGCTATTTGCTCACCGTCGGGTGATTTCAGGGCGGATTCTCCTGAGATCCAGAGGTTCGATTCAAGAAGTCTTTTTAACGGATTCCCGCCTTTTGGCAAAAGTGCTGAAGCTCAAATAGCCGACAACTAATGAAGGAAGTAAAATAGCTAAAAGGAAAATAAAAACTATTTTCCTCCTGGCCAATATCCCCTGGCTGAATATTCTCATTGCTGATGTCGAAACTGGGCTTTGATCTGGATAAGTTCATTTAGATTTTATCAAATCCAACTATTAAAATGTCAAAAAAATGTAAAACTTTGTCAGCAAATGTAAAAGATAAGTTGATAAGAGGAACGAAAATTAATCGCAAAAAATGCAATAAGAAATATAGATAACCTTGAATTTGAATTTAAAGAACAGGTAATAAAAAGATTTAAATGTCTTCTTGGGGAATTCTTTGCTCCCGCTTTTCTGCTATCTCACTGAATGCCTTTTTTTATTAAAGGCAGGAAGTCTTCCATAAGCCAAAGCTCGTGGTCTCCTCCCGTCCAGTGCGAGAAAGCTATCTTTTTACCATCAGGAGACCAGCCGATTTTGGCTGCCTCTGCACTCATACCTGTCTTAACCTCTACAGGCTCTCCTCCATCAGGGGGGATAACCCAAATTTTTCCTTGGCAAGTATAAGCAAACTTGTTGCCGTCAGGTGACCAGGCCAGTTCAGCATGGTTGGATAATTTATCCACGTGGACAATGACTCTAGGTTCTCCGCCTTCTGCAGGTATAACCTTAATATTATTGTCCTTAGAAAAATAGGCAATCGATTTTCCGTCGGGAGACCAGTCTATGCACGACCAAAAAACGTTATCTAACTCAGATGTGATCTGCCTCACTTCTCCGCCTTCTGCAGAGACTATACAAATGTTCATTATGTAGGTTTTATCTTTTGGAGGATCAGAATAGCGGATAAAAGCTACCCGCTTCCCATCAGGGGACCAACAAGGGAAGCGATCCTGACCAGGACTTTTTGTAATTTTAATCGGCTCTCCTCCTTCTATGGGCATAGTATAAATATCCACTTCGTAGCTTGTTATATTATCCTTATCGACTCTTATACCTCCAGAAAAAACAAGCTTTTTCCCATCCGGGGAAATATCGTTTCCGCCTCCCGGTGCAGATTCATAGGCCTCTTTACCTGAGCGGAAAGGGAGGACTATGGCAACTTCACCTCCTCCAGCAGGAACTGAGGAGATATTGGGTCCTTGTCCGTCCCTAAAGTCCCTAAAGTATATTCTTTTCCCGTCAGGCGACCACCTCGGGTTTTCCGGCCAGCCTGCTGGGGAGATCTGAACTGCCTTGCCACCGGATGCAGGTACTGTGTAAAGTGCATTATGCTCAGGATTCATTAACTGGAGTCCAATTTTGTTATCAGGTGTCCAGCCGGCAACCATATGAAGTGTCTCAAGTGGAAGTTCTATTTTTAAGGGAGGCGCCAGGGGCTTCCCGTTCTCTGCTACAGGAATAATCCACAGCTCTTTGCTCAAACTATCGGGCCCGGGCTCAAAATTAAAGGCAATCATCCTGCCGTCAGGCGACCAGACAGGACTTCTTGCTCGCTTGGAGGGAAGATTGCTAACTTGAACAGGACTTCCTCCTGAAGCAGGTATAACCCATACGTCCGTCTGAGTTTTCCCAGGTTCTGAAAGATATCTTTTTACATAAGCAATCTTTTTTCCATCAGGAGAGAAGGCAGGCTGAGTGGACATGGCCTCAGTCAATTTCTTTGCAGTTCCTCCCTCCACAGGAATAGTATAAATGTAACTTTTTCTAGCAAAAATGTTATTTTTTTTGCCTTTGTTTTGTTCTTCCTCCTCACTCGAAGAAAAAGCCAACACTTTCCCATCAGGTGATAAGCTGAGACGAAAATCAGAACCCCACCCCATACGATTAGTGTTAATAAGGACTTTCTTTGGCTCACCACCTGAAGAGGGGATTATATATATTTCCATTTTCTCATTTTCTCCTGCATTAAAAGCTATCCACTTTCCGTCAGCAGATAAAGCAAGCATACCCCAATCCCAGGCTCGCATTGTTTCAGTCGCTTCTGTCAACCTAACGGGTGTGCCGGCAATATCAGGATCCACCTTGCCGTGGATGGGAACGCTCCAGATACAACCTTCAGAGGCAAAGACGAGATTTTTACCATCAGGGGACAGCACTCCACTACCTGGATTGGCAGGAATCCGAATCTTTCTAAAGGTGGGTTTATGAGGAACTTT
>CAYUXD010000320.1:393-3038 GCA_964448655.1 uncultured Eubacteriales bacterium | reverse complement strand
TACTACTTTGGTGCAACCGGCGGGGGTGTCTGGAAAACAGAAGATGGAGGCTTAAATTGGAAACCTGTCTCTGATGGCTTCTTTGAGACCGGTTCAGTAGGAGCCATTGCTGTTTCGGAGTGGGATCCGAATATAGTCTACGTAGGCATGGGCGAGACGGAGATGCGCGGCAATGTTTCTCATGGCGACGGCATGTATAAATCCAATGATGCAGGAAAAACATGGAAGCATATCGGCTTGAGTGATACCAGCCAGATCTCAAGGGTCCGCATCCATCCTCAAAATCCTGACATTGTCTATGTTGCGGCTCTCGGTCATGTCTATGGCCCCAATGAGCAAAGAGGTGTATTCCGCAGCAAAGATGGAGGTAAGACTTGGGAAAAAGTCCTCTACAGGGATAATAAAACCGGAGCGGTTGATCTGGTCTTGGATCCTTCGAACCCGAGAATAATGTATGCTGCCCTTTGGGAATTCTATCGTACTCCATATAGTCTTTCCAGCGGAGGGGTGGGAAGCGGCCTCTTCAAATCGACTGATGAAGGGGATACCTGGAATGAGATTTCCGGAAACCCGGGACTCCCCGGGGGCATACTGGGTAAAATCGGCGTCGCTGTTTCACAGGCAAAACCCAGTCGTGTCTGGGCCATTATCGAAGCGAAAGATGGAGGTATTTTTCGTTCAGATGATGGAGGTCAGACCTGGCGAAGAGTGAATGAAGAGCGCAGCCTGCGGCAGCGTGCTTTCTATTACAGCCGAATTTATGCTGATCCCAAAGATGCAGAGACCGTTTATGTCCTCAACACCGCTTTCTTCCGTTCTGTGGATGGAGGGAAGACCTATTCCTCTATCAGAGTTCCTCACGGCGATAATCATGATTTATGGATTGACCCTGAAAACCCCGCCAGGATGATAAATTCGAATGACGGTGGTGCTAACGTGAGTTATAACAGCGGTGTCTCCTGGACAACACAGGATAATCAGCCAACTGCCCAGTTTTACCATGTAACTACAGATGACCATTTTCCTTACCGAGTCTACGGAGCCCAACAGGATAACAGTACGGTTCGTATTGCCAGCCGAACCACCGGAAGCGGCATAGATAAATCTGATTGGTGCTCTGTCGGCGGTGGGGAAAGCGGTCACGTTGCCCCCCGTCATGATAATCCAGACATTGTCTATGCCGGAAGTTACGGTGGGCTTATTACGCGCTGGGATTACAAAACGCGCGAGACGCGAGATATTAACGCCTGGCCGGATAACCCTATGGGCTGGGGAGCAGGTCTTTTAAAATACCGTTTCCAGTGGACAGCCCCAATACTTGTCTCAAAGTTTGATTCCGATGTTCTTTACCATGCAGCCCAGGTCATTTTTAAAACAAAAAACGAAGGACAGAATTGGGAAATCATCAGTCCTGATCTTACCCGGAATGACAAGACAAAGCAGCAGTCCTCTGGTGGCCCGATCACACAGGACAACACGAGCGTTGAGTATTACTGCACAATATTTGCTCTGGCTCAGTCATACCACAACCCTAACACTCTCTGGGTTGGCACAGATGACGGGGTGGTCAGTATCACCAAGAATGGCGGGAAAAATTGGGAGAATATCACCCCAAGGGATATGCCGGAGTGGAGCCTAATCAGTTCGATTGAACCTTCAACCTTTGATCAAGCCACGGCTTACATTGCAGTTGACCGCCATGAGCTTGACGACTTCAATCCTTATATCTATAAAACCGATAATTATGGCAAGTCGTGGAAGAAAATTACGAACGGACTTCCGAATGATACCTTTGTTCGTGTAGTGCGCGAAGATCAAAAAAGGAAAGGACTTCTGTATGCGGGCACAGAGACAGGTGTTTTTGTCTCGTTTGACGATGGCTCAAACTGGCAATCCCTTCAGCTTAACCTGCCGGTCGTCCCTATCCATGATTTGGTATTCAAAAGAGATGACCTTGTTGCTGCCACTCACGGACGCTCGTTCTGGATTCTTGATGATCTGACCCCTTTGCATCAGATGACAGAGGAAGTTGCCGGATCAGAAATGTTCCTCTTCAAGCCCCGCGATGCCTACCGCATGAGGGGAAGAGGCTTTCCCAGTCCAAATGTCGGGCAGAATCCGCCCAGCGGCTCGGTCATCTTTTATTACTTTAAGGAAAAGCCAGGGGAAGAGGTGACACTCGAGTTCTTGGATTCTGAGGGAAATACAATAAGGAAATTTACGAGCAGGACAAAGGAAGAAGCAGAGCCCGAACGCATTCCTCCTTCAAGATTTCAAAGAGGTGGCCCCCAACATGTTCCTGTTGAAGCGGGAATGAATCGCTTTATCTGGAATATGCGCTATCCTGACGCCGAACGGGTTCCTGGAGCTATTCTCTGGGGCGGGATGCTTAGCGGGCCGGTTGCAGTGCCAGGCGTTTACCAGGTTAAACTCACAGTCGGTGAAAAAATGATGATGGAAAGTTGGCAATGGAAGAATGATCCTCGCCTTTTGACCACTCAAGAAGAATACCAGGAGCAGTTTGATTTTCTGCTCAAAATCAGAGACAAGGTAACAGAAGTAGACCAGGCCATAAATAGATTACGAGATGTTAAAAAGCAGATAGATTCACTCTCAAAGAAAGTCAGAAAACACGAGAAGGGTGA
>CAYUXD010000320.1:0-383 GCA_964448655.1 uncultured Eubacteriales bacterium | reverse complement strand
AGAAAAAACTCTCTTCAGTAGAAGACGTTCTCATCCAGTCAAAATCGAAGAGCCCCCAGGATCCTCTCAATTATCCTATTAAACTTGATAATAAGATTGCAGCCCTGGCTGGGGTTGTCTCGAGTGCAGATGCTCGTCCAACAGATCAATCCTATGAAGTTTTTAAAGAACTGTCGGTCAAAGCGGATGAACAGCTAACAAAGCTAAAAGACATTTTGAAAAAAGACCTTCCTGATTTCAATAAGTTAGTAAAAAAGGCAGAAATTCCAGCAGTTATAATAAAATAAAAATGTAGGGGCTTGATTCATCAAGCGCGAATGATTATTACCGTAGGGGCTTGATTTATCAAGCGCGAATGATTATTACCGTAGGGGCTTGATTTA
>CAYUXD010000319.1:0-3069 GCA_964448655.1 uncultured Eubacteriales bacterium | reverse complement strand
GACCTTTCAGAAAAATCCCAGATAAGCTTAGGATATGATTATTACCTAAGATGTGCATCACTTCAGGACAGGTATTTTACCGGGGCAAAACCTGCTGTTCGTGCCTTGTATATCTATAAGTTTTGAGAATTTAAACAAAATCCTCAGGTTCAACATCCTCCGATTATCGAGAACATAATGTATTAAATCGAGTTCTATTCGCTTATTTTATCCGAGAAAATCTGCTTAGTTCTTCATCCTTAACAAATCTTTCGAAACCGAAGATGCATAAGGTATCCGATAAGGATTAAAAAATTTATGGTGATAACAGACCAGGACATGAACCTCGCGTAGAGATCTCTTCCCATAATATCATACAAAGAAAAAGTAATAATAAAGAGATTAAAAACAAGAACACCTCTCCAAAACTTTGAATATCTAAAGAAATTGTGAATGATTATCGTTACCCCTAAAACAGACATCAAAAGCGTATAATCCCATCCCAGGGGAGATATCAGGGGAATAAGAATAAGGAGAACGGAGCACTCAAGCACTGATGCCCGGTCTATTTTTCTTCCTATTAGAATAACAGCCAAGACAAGAAAGGCAATAATGGCTATTACCAGCCCAGAGAGTAGAAGAGAGGTATTTTGATTTCCCGTCCATTTCATGAAAAAAGCTATGATAGAAATATTATCCTGTGAAGCGAGAAGAGCTTGCGTAGTTCGAGAAAGAGTTGTTATCCATTCTTTGAGAATAATAATGTTTCCGCGCCAACCATAAAAAGCAGCCGGGATAAAAAGAGCTAGGAATAAAAAGCCTACACCGCTCAAAAGAGACTTCCATTTTTTCTTCAATAAAAAATAAGGTAAAAAAATCAGGGCATAAGGTTTCAGGGCAGTTGCCACCCCCCAAAGAAGTCCGGCGTATATATCTTTTTGTGAAGGCATCGTGTTTTTTTCATAGATCAAAAACCAGATCATAAAAAGTAAGATCATCGTGACGAGTGCGTTAATTTGTCCCAGATGGAGCTCCCTTAAAAAAAATTTAGCTAATATCAAAGGGGGGAAAATAAGCAGATATACGGATTTTCTCTCCTCCGAAGGAAGAATCTTATTTGAAACATAAACAAGGGAACAAAGACAAAAGACAACGATAAAGTACCAGATAGCTTTCGCTGCATTAAGGGGAAGAAAGGATAAGGGAAGGTATAATAGTGCAGAGGAAGGGAGATATTTAAACATGAAGTGGCCATCTTCAACCTGATACAGGGATTCGGCCCCTCGCAGTCTTTCCCCAGCTCTGTAATTCACCTCAAAATCAACCATATGTTCTTTGACTTTGAGGAGAAAAAGCGAGAGGAGGATGATGAAGGCAAACAAAATAAGAAAAAAATTCTTTTTTTTCAAAATTTATTACTCTAAAATATTTTTATAAAGGATTAGGAAGTCATGCATTTAGACTAATATTTGTTTTATCTCATCATAAACTTCCCTAACTGAGATTGCTTTTAAACACTTATTATCGTTGCAGGGAGATTTCCGGTGATTAAAGGCAGATACGCAGGGGCTGCAGGCGTAATTAGAGTAAAATACACGACAATTCTTTCCTAATGGTCCGTACAATTTGGGTGTTTCAGGACCAAAAAAGGCAAAAGTCTTTATATCTGTCATAGAAGAAAAATGCACAGGACCACTATCATTAGTAATCAGAACGTCTGCTATATTGTAGAGATCTATCAGCTCAGAAAAAGTAGTCTTCCCAGCAAAATTTATGCATCTTTCAGGGCTTACAACATCGCAAATGACATCAACATCTTTTCTCTCGGATTCTACGCCAGTGATGATAATGTATACTCCCTCGTGTTTGAGAAGCAGCTTCGCAAGCTCCGTATAACTCTCTAAAGGCCATCTTCTCAAAGGGACTATATCGCTTGCATTCGGATTAAGCAGTATAATCTTCTTTGCCTTCGTTATATTCTCGTTCTCATCTTCTAATTTTTTTAGAAGCATCTTCCTGGCATTTTCCGCTATCCTTCTCTTGGGAACGATAATATCTTTCTCTAAGACTTGCGTCTTTGATAAAGGAACATCTCCAGGCGAAGAACTTACCGCATAAATCAGGTTGAGCAGGTTATGCGCCATATGTAGATGCGGATTAAATGCCACATTGTGTGTCTGGAAATTCCCTCTGTATAATCCCTCATTGTGATACCTGAAGTACCCTACCCTGTTTTTTGCTCGACTCAAGTAGCTTAGAATTGCAGTAAATCTGGCAAAGAGCTCCATGTCTAGGGCTACATTTATTTTTTTCCTTCTTAATTTCCATAAAGTACTGATGGTTGTGCCCAGAAGACTAAAGAAATTACGGCTGTTAATAGTCATCACATTCTTTTCTGGAATAATATCCAGGATATCTACTGCCTTCCGGTTCTCCTTGAAGGTCAGGAAATAAAGCTCTGCCTCCGGAAAAAATTCTTTTGTTTTTTTAAAAAGAGAATAAGCCAGCAATATACTCCCCATTTCAGAGAGCTCAATGAACAGGAATTTATTGGGGTTCTTTATGAATTTCGGCTTGCTGAATATTTTTCTTGATCCATGAACACAAGAGAGAGCAAGGCAGATAGGAACTCCTATCCTGCGATCAATAAACCTCATAAAGTCTGCGTTCATCTTTTCCCTTTCAATGTTTTACTAGGCAATCTATATGTATAAACGTAATTATGCAAGGATATCATCATAGATATAGTATCCAAATTTTTACGTGAAAAGAAATAGAAATATTAAATAACATATTTTTTTTATATTTTCTCCTTTCCATTTAAAACTTTCTTTGCCAAACCCGCGATAACTAATTGCTATATTCTAATCACAGAATTGGATATACTTACATAGGCATTTGACCTGGGTTTTTCCCTATGTTATAGATTTAAGATAAGGTTAGCTAAAATAAATAAAAAAAAGCCCATGTTGTTTAAGATAACCAAGTTAATAGGAAAATGAATTTATTCAAGAAAACAAGTTTCTGCATTATTTTTCTTCTTTTGCTTGAATTAAAAACTTAAGAATATTTCGTTTGATTGTTTTAACT
>CAYUXD010000318.1:0-3102 GCA_964448655.1 uncultured Eubacteriales bacterium | reverse complement strand
ATTCTCTCCAGACAATAGCTATGTCTTTTCCCTCTTTTTCACCAAGAACAAATAAATATTTTCTTTGATTACCTCTTACCTTTACCCCGTTAGATAGTAAACATCTAACGGGGTGAATCTTTTTAACTTTCAATCCCAGAAGATAATTAAATGTCTCCAGTATATCCACAATCATCTCTTGCGGTTCACCAACTTCTTCAAGATTGACTTTGAGTTTGTAAGAGAAGGGATTCTTAAGCTGGTCAATGTTTAAGAGGCTGGGATTTTCTCTTGTTTCATAATCCAAAAAGTATTTCAAAAGATAATCATCACCAAATTTCAACTGGGCTTGCTTGTTCGGAGTAAGTTCAATATTGTCCAGGGTATCTTCGTATTGCTCTAAAATATGGTATTTGAAGAAACCACCTGCAGCTTTTTCATTATATTTTTCTTTTACATCTTTTTCCTTTGATATACCGCTTTTATCATACGCCAAAACTTTTTTCATCCTCGGTAAAACCACAGTCCAGAAATGCTCTCCCATCTCAATACCAATCCATTTTCTTTTGAGTTTATGTGCTACTGCGGTGGTTGTGCCAGAACCGAGGAAGAAGTCAAGGGCTAAGTCCTGATAATTTGAAGAAAGATTGATTGCCCTTGCAAGTAGTTCTTCAGCATTTTCTGTTGGAAAATCAGAGCCAAAGGTATAACCTTTTAAGTCTGTCCAATTTGTATCTACCGGTGTTTGTTCAGATTGAAGGTATTCTGGTAATCCGTGAATTTTGTTTCCCTCAAGGTCAACATAGCTGATTTTTTCATTCATTCTTATTCTTGCTTCATTCTGCATTTGTGCTATTCTTTCTTGTGTGAAAGTCCAATGTCTACCTTTCGGAGGTAATAATTTCTTACCTAATATAACTCGTTCGGGTGGATACCTTAATCCAGGTGAACTCATGGGTCTCCATTGGGGTTCAGCCTCTTTACCACAAAAAGTGCAAATTCTCCTTCTATATTCATCCTTTACTAAAGCATTTTGGGATTTTCCGTAATAAAATAAATTTTCTGTTCCTATATTTAATCGTGTAAGTTCACGTAATTGTCTTTTAAATCTATTTACTACTATGTCATTCCGAAAATTTCCCTCCCCAAAAACTTCATTCATCAAAAACCGAACATACATATTGCCGTTATAGTCACATCTTACAAAAATACTTCCTTTATCATTCAACATATCTCTTGCAAGTCTCAATCTGCCTTCTAAAATACTCACCCAGGTAGAATCTTTGTATTTCACATTATAAAGATAGTCTGCATCCTGTTCTTTGTTAAACGGAGGATCTATATAAATCGTCTGGACTTTTTCTTTATACTTTCCAAGAAGCAAATTCAACGCTTGCCAGTTTTCGCTTTTGATAAGTAAGCCATCGAGAAGATCATCCAAATCTATATTCTCAGTAAGTTTTTCAAGCAGTTTTTCTTTAAACGCCTGGCCAAAGTATTCTGTGTCAATCGGCAGTTTAATCCTGTGCAAATCTGTGTAATCTGTGTAATCTGTGGTTTTAAATCCTAATTCTTTCCATTCTTTTTTCTGTTCTTTATTCTTTAAAATTTCCTCATAAAACTCCTTTGGCACACGGTCTGTTGTTATCACATACTCTGTCTTTAGGACAAACTTTTTCTTCTCCCATAACCTTTTCTGGAAATCCTCAATCTGGGAGAGAAAATCAATAATATCCTCTCCAATCTCCCGCACCACTTTGGCACGGGTGATATGTTTGTCTAAAAATCTCTCTTTTTCCAGTGTTTCAATATCTAAAACCTCGGCTTTTATGAAATAATCCAATTGTTCACAGAGGAATTTTTTAAGGTTTTTGTGGATGAAATAATCCTTTGTGTTTTTGGCTGTGAATCTTGAAATCTGATAAAGAAGTAGTGGTTCTTTTGTTCCTTCGCTTTTGCTCAGGACAAGCTTATATTCCTTGCTTAAAAATGCCTTTAATTCAATACCCTCAACTTTCTTTAAAATCTCATCATAGCTTTTCTGGTTGATTTTCTCCTGTTTTGCAGTGTTGCTACCGCCTTCCACGCCGTAACTTCTTACCTCCTCTTCGGTGAGTTCTCTATACTGGAAGCGGATGATTAAGTTCTTATTATCCCCCTCACCCTTACCCTCTCCCGCCAAGGGAGAGGGAAGTTGCTCTACTGGATTTTCATCATCAAGAATAAAAAACCTTGCCTTTGTAGCCTTCTTTGAGCCTAATTCTTCTCTGGCTGAGGTGATACGGAAGATGACTTTGTAATCATTGGCTTTGAACGTGTAATCCCGGAAAAGAAGACCAGTTTTTGTGTAATACTGCTCATTATTGGCCCAATAAAGTTTTACCTCTTCGCCATTATATGGAATAGCGTATTTATGCCCTTTTATGGAGTGGCGGTATTGTGGGACAAAATCACCTTCTTCATAAAATCGAGAAAAGAAGTTAAAGAGATCGTTGAAAACCTGTAATTTAATCTCATCAATCGTTTCCGCCTCATCTTTTTGGGCTTTTATCGAAAGAAAATCTCTGCCAACCCTTGTTCTTTTATACTCCTCTTTAAGATCACCAATTGGGGTGAAAGCATCTTTCTCTAATTGTTCAATAACCTTCTGTTTTGCCTCTTCAAATCTCTGATTTATGTTGGTTAGTCTTTCAACTCTATGTTTAGCAAAGGCGGTTTCAACCTTATCTACAAGGTCTTCCTGAATAAATCTCTCAATTCTATCCCGTTTGTAATTTAGAATCCTATAAATCCCAAAGTCCAAATCAGATGTCTCAAATTGGAAAAGCCTTTTAAGCAAATCCTGAAATTTTTGAATGCTCTCCATAATTACCTCACTTATTTACTTAATCTTTCTTTCCCTTAGTACAAGATTTTATATTTTGTAATACTCCCTCTAACGATCCGTTGCCTATCCACTTAGAACTCAGCTCATTCGGTCGCAAATATCTCCATAGGGTCTTTCTGCCCTCTGGCGTTCGCAATCCTGCGCTCGCTCGGATCGCTCCGTTATCACCTCCTGGATACATACTTGTTTCCCTTTATGTAGAACCTCCAATTTTTATCCTTTCCCCCACTTACCCC
>CAYUXD010000317.1:0-3139 GCA_964448655.1 uncultured Eubacteriales bacterium | reverse complement strand
GTAAGATCCGTTTCTCAAAAGAAGGCGGTTGTTGAACAAGCTGTCGTTGAATTTGTCATATCGTCAAGGCTGTTTCGAGCAAAGCGACGCATCTGCTGCGGTCCTTGTGCTGGCCTAAGAATCATAATATTATTTAATTTAGATTATTTACTTTTAGAGCGTAAGAATAATAATCGGATTAGCTTGGAGGAAAAATGCCTAAGTCAGGTGTAAGCCGTAGAACTTTCCTTCTCTTATTCCTGGGGATTGGGCTGTTTTCACTTATCTTGAATCCTGCCCTCTCCCAGGGAAATAAAGATTTAAAAATTTCTTATCTGATTGATGTGCATAAGCCTTATACACATCTCTTTAAGGTCACGATTGATGTTGATAATGTCAGAACAAAATATCTCGATTTTGCTTTGCCGGCCTGGATGCCAGGGTATAACAGAGTTCTGAATTTTGCTAGAAACATTCAGGACTTTGAAGCCTATGACGGGAAAAAAGGAAAGCTCAATTTTGAGAAGTTAGATAAGCAAACCTGGAGAGTTTTTAGAGGCCAGGACCAGACCATGCAATTGAAATACAAGGTGTATGCCAATGAGCTGCATAATATTAATATTGCCAGCCATATTGATGAAACGCATGCTTTTTTTAACGGGGCTGCTGTGTTTTTTTATGTTGTTGGGGCAAAGGATAGCCCTGTTGTTCTGACAGTCAGCAAGCCAGAAGCTTGGAAAATTGCCACAGGGCTGGAAAAAACATCAAGACTGGATACTTTTAAGGCACAAGATTATGACCAGTTGATCGACTGTCCAACTGAGATAGGAACTTTTGCCCAGTATGAATTCTTGGTTGAAGATAAGCGCCACTCTATTGTTTTTTACGGCCTTGAAGATTTTGATGCCAGCTTTCTCGTCGATGATCTATCAAGAATTGTCAAAGCGAGCTCCAGACTTTTTGGTGGTCTTCCCTATGAAAACTATACGTTCATCTACCACCTTACGGGTAGGGAGAGAAGGAGCGGTGTAGAACATGCGAATTCTACCGTGATATCTTTCAATAAAGAGGATTTCCATGCCAGGCGCATGTATGACGATTTTCTTTCAGTGACAGCCCACGAGTTTTTTCATCTCTGGAACATCAAGCGCATAAAACCGCTGGGCTGGGGACCTTTCGATTATTCTAAAGAGGCCTATACTAAAAGCCACTGGTTTACAGAAGGAGTCACTAATTATTATACAACTCTCAATCTGGTAAGAGCGGGACTCTGGACTAAGGAAAAATATTTTCAGGACATTGCCCAGAAAATAGAAGAATTCGAGGCGAAGCCAGGAAAAAAACTAATGAGTCTGGAAAAGGCCAGCTGGAATATTGTCTTGTCACCAGACAATGCTCGTGATACGACCGTGTCTTATTATGTCAAGGGAGCTCTTGTGGTCTTCATGCTCGACCTTGAAATTAGAAGACAGACGAATAATAAAAAGAGTCTGGACGACGTTCTTCGATACTTAAACGAGCATTATGCTAAAAAGGGACTAGCCTATCAAAATGAAGAATTGCTGCCGATAATAAATAACATAGCTCAGGGCGACCTCTCAAATTTTTACGGAAGATTCATAAGTGGGACGGACGATCTTCCCTATGACGATATTTTCAGGTCCGCAGGCCTTAAACTGATTGTCAACAAAGATAAGGCCGCTCCCTATTTTGGGATTGAGGGTGAGAAAACTTTGGATAATCTTCTAAAAGTGAAGTATGTCAGACCGGGCTCTCCTGCTTATGAGGCGGGAATTGACGGCGAGGATATACTCCTTGCTCTCGAAAACAGAAGGATAAGCGGTGATAACTTTCAAGACCTTCTTAACGAGTACCAAGTTGGTGAGGTTGTGACTGTGACTTTGTATCATCGAGACCACCTCTTGAATAAAAAGGTTTCTCTGGGACAAATTCAGAAAGCTCATTATCAAATTAAAGAAATTGAAGAGCCAAGCCGAGATCAACTTGAAGTTCAAAAATCTCTTTTTTGGCAAAATTAGGGTTGGATGATGTTTCTAATCAAGAAAGTATTTATTGATATATTGCCTTTAAGCAGAAAGGCTGGCTGAAGGCAAGCAGGATTTATATTTTAAATTTAAAAAACTCAAGAAAGGAGAGACCATGAAAAAAAACTTGTCTAGTGTCTGCGCTTCGGTAATTATGTTGTTTTTTCTTTTAATCTCATCCCCCGCTCAGAATCAAAAAGATTATCATCATGATGGCTTAGCCGTGACCGAGAAGGTCAGAACATTTGTGGCCGAGCATAACATCACAGGAACTGATTTAGATAAGGTTCACCGAATTATTGAAATAATGCACGATAAGTCACTATTCATCAGAATAGGCAGAGAGAGACTTCAAGGTTGGTTTCAGCAACCAGAAGAAATGAAAGTGCTTGAAAATCAACTCAGAACGGCAGTCAAGGAAATGAGACAGATCAACGATAAAAGAATGACTGCGCTTCTCAGTAAGGGTGAGTATGAAAAACGAGATAAGCTCCAGCACTTCATATTCAATGGAATCCATGATCTGAATGTTTACAACAACGTCATTAAAACAAAAGACATATATCCCCAGGACCTTCCTTTTGTGGTCAGCGGTGCTGAGGCTGTGGAATATGGAATATCCGATGGCTGCACGACAGCTACCAAAACATTTATTGTTTTAGCCAAAGCGGCAGGCATTGAGGAGGTCAGGTTTGTTCCAACTGGAAATGTTCTTGATTACAATAAGGCGTGTCAGGCTAAGGGGGAGACCAGAAAGCAAGGAATAACCATCAACGGTCATTTTTTTGCACTGGCCAAAATTCAGGGCAAATGGGCGTTAGTCAATTGTACCTATTTTGAGCCTTACAGCCTGGAAGACAGTATTCGCTATGAGATATTCTTTTGGCTGGACCGGGAAGAAGTTTCCCCAGAAATGCTGACGAATCGAATCTTGAAAATACCCAGCTTCCAGAGGGAAGGGAAGCGTATTCCCAGCAGGTTGTACGTTATCGGTGTTGGTAAAGACAGTGATGATGACTTGGATATTGAAAATTATAAGGCCTTGATGAACATGTCTGTGAGTGGTGATCGTGATTGTGCCATTTGCAAAAGTTCTCAGTTTTAAGCCCTATTTT
>CAYUXD010000316.1:0-3139 GCA_964448655.1 uncultured Eubacteriales bacterium | reverse complement strand
GTTCGTGAGAATCTACGAAATCGAATAGAATCAGCAGGAATCCCTCCAAAATTAACAGTGGGAGAAGAAATCATCCATGCTTCAGTGGTTCTTCTCCGTTTTTATGAGAATCGAATTTATAGCCCTGCTTGGATTAATGATGAAGGGCCTATTCCCCAGATATACACACTCATTAATGTGGTAAGTGAAGCTGACAAGGAAGGACTAAGACCTCAGGATTATCATCAGGATAAAATTAAAGCCATTCTGAGAGAGGTGCGGCAGAGTCAAGAAAAGAAAAGACCTTTTTCCATACGCCGGCTGGTTGATCTTGATTTATTGCTTACTGATGCATTTCTTATCTATGGATCCCACTTGATCGCGGGAAAAGTAGATCCGGAAAGGATTGATGCAGAATGGGTAGTATCCCGCAGGGAAAAGGACCTGGATCAGATTCTTGAAATCGCCCTCAATAAAAATCAAATTGAGGAAGCTATGGAAAGCCTCCTCCCCCAGCATCCTGGCTATCGGAGGCTTCGGCAGGCTCTTGCCCACTATCGAAACATTGCCGTGAACGGAGGCTGGCTCAGTGTAGCAGAGGGCCCCAAAATGCAAAAGGGAAACAGGGGCCAAAGGATTATAGAATTAAGAAGACGGCTACTCGCAACAGGAGACCTCGGTTTTCTCGAAGAAAAAGACACAAATTTGTTTGATGATGAACTGGAACAGGCGGTTCGTAGATTTCAAGAGAAGCACGGATTGGATGTCGATGGAATTGTTGGTTCTTCGACTGTAGCTGCGCTAAATGTTCCTGTTAATGAGCGCATACATCAGATCGAGCTGAATATGGAGCGCTGGCGCTGGCTTCCTCAAGAACTTGGCTCACATTATATTCTTGTTAATATTGCAAATTTCGAACTGGAAGTGGTAAGAAAAAACAATTTGATGATGACAATGAGAGTTGTGGTAGGAAAAGCCTATAGGCGTACTCCCGTCTTCAGTGCGAAAATGACCTATCTTGTTCTGAATCCGTATTGGCACATTCCGAAAAAGATTGCCACAGAAGATATACTGCCTTTAATTCGCAAAGACATAAGCTATTTAGAGAAGCAGAAAATCAGGATTTTTCAAGGCTGGGGAGCTGAAGAGGAAGAAGTCGATCCAGAAAATATTGATTGGGAAAAAGTCGATGCTAAGTCTTTCCATTATAGACTGCGTCAGGATATAGGCCCCTGGAATGCGCTTGGCCGTGTGAAATTTATGTTCCCCAACAGGTTTAGCGTTTACTTCCATGATACACCCTCTAAAGAACTTTTCGCGAAAACCTCCCGGACTTTCAGTTCTGGATGCATACGTATAGAAAAGCCCATTGAGCTTGCTGTCTATCTTCTGCAGGATGATGCCAGTTGGACCCGGGAGAACATTCTTGCCGCAATCGATAGAGGAGCCGAACAAACCATAAGATTAAAAGAACCGGTGCTGGTCCATCTGTTATACTGGACAGCATGGGCAGAAGAAGACGGATCCATCCAATTCAGAAACGATATTTACAGCAGGGATAAGAGGCTGTATGAAGCCCTAGGAGAAAAATCACCAACTTCTCTGGAAGTAAAGTGAGAGAATAGAATGGGGAGAAAACAAGAGACGCATTTATTCATGCTCTCCACGAAAATAAAGGTACTATTCCTTATATTATTTATTTTATTTTTTATATCGATCAGAGCTGCAAGGGCTTATTCGCCTGAAAAGGCAGGATTTTCCCTTAACTTTAAAGATATCACATCGCCCCACAAGGTCGTATCCACCTTTGTCCTCCCCGGAGAAGAGCTTACACTGGAAGTCCTGGATGAAAGTGAGAATAACCATTATGTTCTGGAATCCCAGGCCGGGAGTATAATACAGGAGTCAGTCAACAAGTGGAAATGGCAGGCTCCAGAAAAGAAAGGGTTTTACACGATCAAAATCTCGAAAAGCCAGACACTGGAATCGATAACTTTTCACGTCTTCGTTATGGTACCTTTCAGCGAATTGAAAGGGGAATATCTTAATGGCTACCGAATCGGCAACTATCCAAATATCCCCTGGAAGAATTTGCCTATATACCACCCTCCGCGGGGGTTTATCGAAGTCACAAAAGAAAATGAAGAAACCTATATCGCCCCCCATTTCCAATTGAAGCAATTTTCGTGTAAACAAAAAGGCGATTATCCAAAATACGTAGTCCTGAAGGAACTGCTTCTGTTGAAGCTTGAGCTGATTTTGGAAAGAGTCAATGAAGAGGGATACAGTGCTGTTACATTCAATATTCTGAGCGGATACAGAACACCTTACTATAACCGAGTCATCGGCAATGTGAAATACAGCCGCCACCTGTATGGCGGTTCTGCGGATATATTTATCGACGAGAGTCCAAAGGACAATTTAATGGACGACCTCAACAAGGACGGAAAGATAGACTATAGAGACTCAATGATTATTTACAATATTGTGGATCGAATGTATGGGGAACCCTGGTATGAAACTTTTATTGGAGGATTGGGATTGTACAGGAAAGCATCATCCCACGGTCCTTTTGTGCATGTCGATGTAAGAGGATTCCGGGCAAGATGGGGAACATAAAATTGGGTTATCCATTGCTATTTTTAACTGACTTAGATGGGATCTTCTAGAGCATAACACTTATTCTTTTCAATCTGCCCTATTATTTTCGGCTAATAAATAGTCTTTGTTTTAATTAATATTGGTTTTTGTGGCTAAAATGTGACTTGGTCTGCTCATTTACAATAATTCTTTGATAAAGTATTATAATTCAGCGAGGTGCGCCTGTAGCTCAGGGGATAGAGCGACGGACTCCGGATCCAATCCCATCTATTTTTCTAACCTCCTTAAAACAAAGCAATAGTCAGTCTTATCAGCGATTTACAAAATTGTTCCTAGGTACGTGGAGGTGTACCTAGGTATGGAAAATTACATCTCAGATGGTCACAATTTGGTCATAATTTGAGAATGTCGCTAAATATTACATTTAGCGACATTGCCATCTATCATGCTCTATTTATTGCCACAAGTCGTAGGCTATTATCGTGTGTTTGAACAAAATGTTTCTCTATGATATAGGTTGAAAGGGAGTCCATAGGGCAGAGATTGGGCAACAACGAGA
>CAYUXD010000315.1:639-3159 GCA_964448655.1 uncultured Eubacteriales bacterium | reverse complement strand
CACTTTAACAAATGGAAACTTCCTTCAGAACGAAACCGGTCAGTCAACTGATGACAAACCTTAATTGATTGCTGATATTATAATATATTTCAAAAAAAAAGCCAACAGAATATATTCTCCCTATTCCTCCAGCTCAGCCAGCCTTTTCCTAACATCCTCAACCTCAGCGATCCCAGGGTCAGCGTTTTTCCAGAGGTCGAGGAATTTCTCATAATGCTCTATGGTTTTGCCTTTCAGTTAATTCCAAAGTTTAGGTGAATCCCTTATATGATTAGTTTCGACTCCTTCTTATAACTGGAAATCCAAAACTAACGTGTTGAGATCCCAAAGCCAAAATTACAAGACCTCTATTTCTTTCTTCTTACACAAAGAAAGGAGATCATCTATGTGGGCAGTAGCCAGACAGATGGAAGTATCACAGGCGCCATAGTATATTTTCACCTCTCCGTTCTTTTCCAAGATTGCCCCCGTCGTAAAAACAACATTTGGAACATCACCGACGCGCTCATAGTATTCAGCAGGTGATAAAATTGGCTCTCTTGAGCGACCAATAAGCTTAGCTGGATCCTTTAGATCAAAGAGGGCAACACCCAGTCTGTAAATTGGACCAGCAGATGTTTTTCTGACACCATGGTAAATAAGAAGCCATCCTTTCTTTGTTCGGATAGGCGGAGCCCCGGGACCAATTTTGTCTGCATCCCAATAGCCTGGTCGAGTCTCGAAGACAATCTTCGAATCTCCCCAATGGATGAGGTCATAGGAGTAAGATATCCAGGTGGCGATACCAGTAGCCATAGGTCTATCATAACGGACATATCTTCTTTTAAATTTCTTGGGGAAAATAACAGCGTTTTTATTTACCGGCTCAGAGATAAGAGCAATCCGCTCAAAATTCTCAAAGTCTTCTGTCTTGGCCAGAGCAAGGCGAGGAGAATAGTGGGAATAGGCAGTATATATGATGTAGTAGGTGTCATCTACCTTAGTAATTCTTGGATCCTCCAAACCTCTCTTCTCATATGTCTTGAAGGGTTCCTGATTCGATGGAGCGAGGGCAGGCTTTTTATCTATTTCAAATTTCTTGCCGTCTTTGCTCCTTGCAATCCAGAGGGAAGATTTACCCTCCACGCCCTCAACCCTAACGAGAAGGATATATTCATTCTTATAGACCGTGGCTGCAGCATTAAAGACTGTATTACAGGGAACTGGTATGTCATCGCTGGTGATAATAGGATTTCCTGTATATCTTTCGACAATTTCCTTTCCCTTTTTTCTGCCTTTTCTCATCTCGCTTCTTGAATCCTCCTCCTCAATTACAGCTTCATCCAGATGGATGTCAATTTTTTAGAATCTTATTATAGACATCCATATGTCTGGAGGCAATAATCTGCCAGGAGACATGCTTTTTGACATAACTTCTGGCATTATCTGAAAACTCTTTTGCCAGATTCTTTTCGGTCAGAATAGTAACTATTGCCTCTGCCAGCTCAGAGTCTGTCCGAGCCACAAGGCCGCTTCTTGTTTTTTGAACTAAATCAGCCATGGCCCGAACATCGGAAGAGACAACCATTGGTTTGGCAAAGGCAAGACAATGAGCCATAATCCCACTTTGGGCACCACTAAGATATGTGAAGACAGCTACATCCGCCGATGAAAGGATGAGGTCAAATTTCTCCTGGGAAAATAGTCCAAGTAAGACTTTTATTTTATCTTTTCCAACTGAGTTAGCCACAAATTCAAGAAATTCATCCTGATAGGCAATATCTTCTGGTCTCCTCGCTCCAGAGGCTACAAGAAGAAGGGCATCATCGACTGACTCAGCAACCTTTGGGAAAATCCTGACCACCCGCTCAAAATTTTTACTCCTTCTAAAATAACCCACAAGAAGAACTATCTTTTTGTCTTCAAGGCCCAATTCCTCTTTCGCTTTTGAGACAGGTTTAATCTCGCGCACACCATGAGGGATGACCCAAATTTTATCTTGATGGCCAACTCGCCCTATGATCAATTCTCTTTGATATTGTTCGTGAACAATAGTGGCATCTGCAATCTCAACCAGAGCTTTCTCAATTATTTGCTCTTCATAATCGCACTTTTTAGGGACAGTATGGAGGGTTATTACTGTTGGGATTTGGCTCAACTTAAATTTGTAGGTGAGGGGAATGACATTCACTCCTCTCTGCTCTCCAAAGAGGGCATATTCATGCTGGATATGGACAAGATCTGGTGAGAACTTCATCATTGCTTTAAAAGCTTTAAGAGGCAAGTCCGAATCATCGTAATTGAAGGCAGGATAACAGTCAAGTCCTTTTCCTCCCTTATGACAGACGATATACACTCTGTTTCTGAGTCTGCGCAATTCTTCTATTAAGTATGAGGAGTAGGTGGCTATTCCACAGTGAATGGGCAAATAGGAAGAAATTATTCCAATCTTCATGTATTTCTCCTAAAGCAGTATCTCCCTTAAAGAAGACGGATGTAGAAGCCTCGGGGTGCAGAAATCAGGCTGAACAAAGCTAGATC
>CAYUXD010000315.1:0-629 GCA_964448655.1 uncultured Eubacteriales bacterium | reverse complement strand
TATGATAGCAAATCGCTTTGCCGATACAGGAATAATAGGAAAAAGACGGTTGCGTGTCAACAGGGTGACTGATCAACACCAGATTATGACCTTTAACAGCACCTGGTTCCTTTGTAAAGGAAAAGCCAAATAATAAAGGAAAATAGCTGGCACGCCCGGAGGGATTTGAACCCCCGACCTTCGGATTCGAAGTCCACTGCTCTATCCGCTGAGCTACGGGCGCACCTCGGTGAATTATATTACCTTATCACATACCTGTAGTAAATTAGCAGACACAGTCACATTTTGGTCACAAATACATAAAATTGTGTTATAGAGGGAACTCAAATTATCTGAAAATAATAAAGATGCTAAATAATATAAAGCGAAAGAGCGACGGATTCCAAATTCGACATCCTCCAAAATCTAAGCAAAAATGTCGTTAAATAATTAATTTAGCGCCATATTGTTCAGTGAGTCTTCAACCCAGCCAACCTCTCCCTTGGTCTGCGCCCTGACCTTGCCGTGGACGTTGAAACCTGTATGGCGCCAAAGGAGAATCTTCTGCACCAGGGAAAGGCCGATGAGCTTTTCCCGGAGCAGCAGGGAGAAGACCTCAGGATGAAGATCTTATTAAAGTATGAGGTCAG
>CAYUXD010000314.1:0-3171 GCA_964448655.1 uncultured Eubacteriales bacterium | reverse complement strand
CGAAGCCCTGGCTAAAGAGGCCATCAAACAGAGACTGGATCTCAACGAAGTCATAGATAAAGGCTATGTGCCAGGAATCCAAAAAGCTGGGGATTTGTGGGAAAAAGGAGAATATTTTCTACCAGAGCTTATAACCAGTGCTGAATGCATGAAAGGAGCCATGATCGTGCTCCAACCTGAACTCGAAAAAGCACAGATTTCGGCAAAATCCAAAGGAAAAGTCGTTATCGGCTCAGTCGAGGGGGATATTCATGATATAGGCAAAAACCTTGTGGCCTCGATGCTTGCAGCCAATGGTTTTCAGGTCATTGACCTCGGAGCAGATGTGAAACTTGAAAAATTCATTGAAAAGGCAGAAGTAGAAAATGCTGATTTCATCTGCCTTTCTGCCCTTTTAACAACAACCATGCTCGGGCAGAAAAAAATCATAGAAATACTTAAGGAGAAAAATCTCGGTGGCCGGTACAAAGTTCTGGTGGGAGGGGCACCTGTAAATCAAAAATGGGCTGATGATATAGGAGCGAATGGATACGGAGAAAATGCCATGATTGCCGTAAAAATTGCCAAAAAACTGATTGGAGAATAACAACTGGCCATGTCTGGATCTGTAGAAATAATCGAAAATTTCACAATCGAATTCGACGAAAAAAGGATTTTAAGACTTATAGGATACAGAAAAAGACCTAAAGAAATAAAAGAACCGATAAAAAGGTTTATTGCAGAAGAAAAAAAGAAGCTTGATTATCTCCTCCATCCTGCATCCATCTACACAATCATCGATTATACTGAAACGAACAAGCATCCTGTTTTTAAGGACGCTGAGAAAGTAGCAATTTGCATCTGTACTATAGGACCCGAACTCGAACAAGAAACCAAAAAACTTATGGAAAAAAATGAAATGACGAGAGCTTTAATTCTGGATGCCCTAGGCTCTGAAGCGGCCGAAGAGGCGGCCATCCAATCCGATCGAATACTGGCAGAGAAAGCAAGAGAGATGAATCTATGGCCGAGCAAAAGATTTAGCCCGGGTTACGGAAAATGGGATATAAAGGAACAGCGATTTATCTTCCGGCTGCTGCCAGCCGCCGACATCGGAGTCCGCCTGACAGAGTCCTGTATGATGGTGCCTCGAAAGTCCGTATCCTTTCGAATAAATTTCTACAAAGAACAAAAACTTTCCACAAGAAGGCATAGTCCTAAGGTTTCTTGATAGAAAAAGATGGATTGTTCATCCTTTTATAACACCGCATCAACCTACTTTAGGACAATGCCAATCTGAAAAAAAGGGTTTGAAGGAAAAACACATGATCAAAACAATAAGACCTAAATTGGAATTTTTAAGTAAAGAATTCATCCAAAAAATAATTGAAGAAGCCCACGAAATCCTCGAGAAACAAGGAGTATTTGTCGAGAACGAAGAGGCTTTAAAGCTTTTTAGGGAAGCCGGAATGAGAGTTGATGAGCAGGCCCAAAGGGTTTACATCACACGGCAGCTTGTAGAGAATTCCCTTTCTTCTTCGCCTCCTATAATCAAATTGTATGATCGAACAGGAGAAAAAGAATTCATAGTGGGTGAGGATCATGTCCATTTTGATCCTGGATCAGCTGCCATCACCATCCTCGACCATAAAACATCTGAGGAAAGGAAGGCTGTGAGCGAAGACCTGGTTAGGTTCTGTCGCCTCACGGACTGCCTAGAGCACATTGACTTTCAGAGCACTGGAATTGTAAGCTCCGATGTTCCGGATTTAATCTCTGACAGCTACCGCTTATTTATAGGACTCCAATTCTCGGCAAAACCTGTTGTTACTGGAACATTCCGGGTTGAAGGGTTCAAGCCAATGCATGATATGCTTGTTGCGGTAAGAGGCGGCGAGAAAAATCTGGCCGACAAGCCCCTGGCTATTTTTGATGCCTGCCCCTCCCCTCCTCTAAAATGGAGCAATCTAACCACCCAGAGCCTGATTGATTGTGCCCGGGCAGAAATTCCTTCAGAGCTTATTTCTATGGGGATGACTGGAGCAACATCTCCAGTGACCATTGCCGGAACTCTTGTCCAGCATGTAGCGGAGAATCTCTCAGGATTAGTTATCTCGCAGCTTGCGAAAAAAGGAGCTCCTGTTATTTTTGGGGGCTCCCCATCCAGTTTTGATATGAGAAAAGGAACAACTCCGATGGGAGCCATAGAGACAATGATGATTGATTCTGCTTATACCCAGATTGGAAAATATCTAAGCCTTCCCACCCATGCTTACATGGGATTGAGCGATTCAAAAATCAATGACGCTCAGGCAGGTTTTGAGACTGGAATAGGAGCTGTCATGGCAGCGCTCTCCGGTGTTAACGTTGTCTCAGGTCCGGGGATGATGAACTTTGAAAGCTGCCAGAGTCTGGAAAAGCTAGTCGTGGATAATGAAATCTGCGGCATGGCCTACAGAGCGATAGAAGGGATTTCTCAACGGGATGAGCCTCTAGCTAAGAATCTATTCGAGGGTTTTACGCAGGAGACTCAGTTTTTAACCATGCCCCACACTCGAAAGTGGTACAGGAAGGAACATACATTTCCTGGGATAATAGACCGGGATACCTATGATTATTGGGTTTCCCTTGGAAAAAAATCAATTGCTGACAGGGCTTCGGAAGAGGTGGGAAGACTTCTTAAAGAAAATCCCCCCTCTCCTTTGGATAAGGATATACTTCAGGAGTTACGAAAAATTATGGATTCCGATGCCAAAACGTGCAATATAAGTTCCCTCCCTGAAATAAAATTATAAAAAACGTTAATATTATAGACTGACTTTTTTTGGGGCTTTAAGGGGATTGAGGCCGTGCTCTTCCAGAATCCCGTTGAGCTTAGGAATTTCCACACTCATAAATTCATTAAACCTGCTGACAAGTGCATTCACAGCTTCTGATAATTCCTTAAGCTGGGATAACTCTGTCTTTGTCGGAGCTGATGGATATTCTGAGATGGATAGGCCCAAACTTGAAACTAGCTCTGAGAGAGAACCTCCCCTGAGAACCATTTCCATGGAGCCTCTGTATCCGATTCCCTTGGGCATGATTTCCTCTTCTAACTTGGCAAATTTCTCATCAAAATTTTTAAAAGCAGTCCGAACAACTTCTGGAGTATCCTCTTTATCCTCCAGCTCTTTATCCAGCTTCTCAAGC
>CAYUXD010000313.1:0-3190 GCA_964448655.1 uncultured Eubacteriales bacterium | reverse complement strand
GGCAATGCCTAAAACTCCTACAAAAACCAGAATTATGATAAAGCCCTCATGATGGTCACGAATGAATTTTTTAATTTTTCTCATTTTTATTCTCCTTCAAATCAATCCTTTCTCTTTTTGTTGTCTGTATGTTTTACTCCACATCAAGCTAGTGCTGAGCATTATAGAAAACAGCCAAAAAACAATCTTTTTTTGCATGTTTAGGTCTCCTTAACGCGTAGCAATTCCCTTTTTGGTTCCAAAAATTCTCTCAATTATTTGATTAATATTCCCAAATTGATTCCTTAACTGGCTTATACCACACGAATAAAATGAGGTCAATTACTGCAAAAAGTCTGCAAAAAGTCCCCTGCAATTTCCAGAGATCATCCTCTCTTACTATTGAATCACTTAAGTAAGGCGGTTTTTCCGAACAAGCTAAAGAAATATCCTAATTAGAATAGCCAATTAACCATATATTGAGTCGCTTTATCTTATAATATCTTGATAAATAAAATGAAGATGTCGTAGACCTTTTTTGGGTGAAATATAAGAATTTTTTCCGTATAGTCAACCTTTTTCCAGATTAGAAAGTATATATAGTTGAATACTGAATAATGGGATAGATCAATGATAGACGGGATAGATCAGTGATAGCGAGGCTGAAAATGAAGAAAATACTTTTATTCTTGTTCATTATTTTATTATTCCTTCAATTTGCTGATGCTGATTCACCCGAGAAGAAGGTTTATATAACAAACAATATCAATCCTCATCCTCCGGTAATTGATGGGAAATTGGATGATCCTGTCTGGGATAAGGTTGCATGGGGAGGCAATTTTATTCAAAGGAGTCCCTATGAGGGGAAAGAACCATCTCAATTGACGGCGTTTAAAATCCTTTATGATGACAGAAACATTTATATCGCTGTTAAGGCCTATGATAATGAGTCTGAAAAAATTGAGAGAAGAATGTCAAGGCGTGATGACCTTGAGGGAGACTGGGTTGAGGTCCAATTAGACAGCTATTTTGACCACCGGACTGCATTTGGCTTTATGGTCAATGCGGCTGGAGTAAAAGGTGACGTTGTCATTTCCAATGACGGCGATAACAGGGATGACACCTGGGACCCTATCTGGTACGTGAAAACCGATACTGATGAACAGGGCTGGGCAGCAGAGATAAGGATTCCTCTCTCTCAGCTTCGCTTCGGAAAAAAGCTAAATCAAATCTGGGGACTTCAGGTCGAACGCAGGTTGTTCCGGAAAGAGGAAACTTCTCACTGGCAGCTCATTCCTCAAAAAGCATCTGGATGGGTTTGTATGTTCGGAGAGCTTCAGGGCATAAAGGGGATCAAGGCCCAACGGCAGGTTGAACTGACTCCCTATACAGTCGGGAAAACGCAGAGGTTTGAACGAGAAGAAGGAAATCCTTTTGCCACGGGAAGCCTCAGTAATCTTTACGGTGGACTTGATGGAAAGATTGGCCTCACCAGTGACCTGACCATGGATTTTACGATTAATCCTGATTTTGGCCAGGTAGAAGCAGACCCTTCAGTGGTTAATCTTACGGCTTTTGAGACCCACTACGAAGAAAAAAGGCCTTTTTTCATCGAGGGAAGAAATATTCTCAGTTTTCAAATAATGGGGGGAGACGGAGACTTTTCTCGAGATAACCTTTTCTATTCCAGGCGCATCGGACGGAGTCCTCAGTACTATCCAGATACCAAAGATGAGGAATATCTCGATATGCCCGAGAATACAACCATATTAGGTGCCTTTAAGATTACGGGAAAGACAAAGAAAGGAATCTCCGTTGGCATCATTGACGGAATTGCAGCCAAAGAGAATGCCCAGCTCAGTTATCTGGGACAGCGCCGTGAGCAGGTTGTCGAGCCTATGACGAATTATTTCGGCCTCCGGCTTCAGAAGGATTATAATAAAGGAAATACGATCTTCGGAGGCATGATCACGGCCACAAACCGCAGTCTTAAGAATGAAGAGCTGAATTTTCTTCATGATGCAGCCTATACCGGCGGATTTGACTTCATTCACCAATGGAAAAATAAAACATATTATTTCTCCCTCAAGACAGTTTTCAGTCTTGTCAAGGGCAGCAAAGAAGCGATTCTCACAACTCAGGAATCCTCAGTCCGGTATTACCAGCGACCTGACACAGACCACGTTTGGGTAGATCCTGACAGGACTTCCCTTTCAGGCCACGGTGGAACGCTCAACTTTGGAAAAGGGGGAAGTGCTGGATTCCGCTTTTCAACTGGAGTAACCTGGCGCTCACCCGGCCTTGAACTCAATGATATGGGCTATCTTCGCCGAGCTGATGCCATCCTGCAGTGGATCTGGGCGAATTACAGAGTCTCCAAGCCCTTCAGCATTTTCCGCGAGATTTCCTTTAATTTTAATGAGTGGATCGGCTGGGATTTCGGCGGAGAGCAGATCTTTAAGGGGGGAAACACCGGTATTTGGGGCCAGTTTAAAAATTACTGGAGCTTCAGCCTCGGGATAAATCCGCAAGGGGAAGGCCTGTCAGCCAGCGCCCTTCGAGGCGGACCGGCTCTTCGGTATCCAGGAGGATGGAACAGCTGGCTCTATATCGATTCGGACAGCCGGAAAAAATTAAGTTACGGTCTGGGAACCTACCATTACTACGTAGATCAGAATGATTCCAGAGTGAATGGATTTGAGGTTAGTGCCGCCTATCGTCCGAATAAGGCTCTTTCCTTGTCGATTTCACCTTCTTATGAGTTTAACCTTGACGAGCTCCAGTATGTGACAACCCTGGATTTGGGTGAAGGAGAGAAGTATATTTTTGCCCGAATCAACCAGAAGACCCTGAGTTTAACATGCCGGCTGAATCTCAGCCTGACTCCTGATCTATCCATCCAGTTTTACGGGCAGCCTTTTATCTCTGCCGGCAAGTATTCTGAGTTCAAGCCTATCACTGACTCCAGAGCTAAAAAATACGAGGACCGCTTTCATATATTTACAGAGAATGAGATAGATCATTATCCGGATGCAGAAGAATATTATGTTGACGAGAACCTTGATGGAGTCGTGGATTACACGTTCGAAAATCCGGATTTCAACTTCCTGCAGTTCCGAATGAATCTTGTTGTCAGATGGGAATACATTCCTGGTTCGAGCCTGTATCTTGTCTGGTCTCAGGGAAGGACAGAAGTTTCGTCCGTAGGAGA
>CAYUXD010000312.1:0-3192 GCA_964448655.1 uncultured Eubacteriales bacterium | reverse complement strand
TCTAACAATATCTGGAGAGAATTCATGCAACACGAAGCTACTGAATTCGAATCAGTAATAAAAAAGCATCCCCAAGAAAAAAAAGAATTAATCCCAATCCTTCAAGATATCCAAGTTAAATTTAATTATCTCCCTCAAGATGCTTTGGCTATGGTATCAGATGCTTTAAAGATTCCTTTAATTGATGTTATAAGCGTAGCAACTTTCTACGGTGCTTTTAGCCTCACACCTCGAGGAAAGCACGTAATTACTATTTGCTTGGGCACGGCATGTCATGTGAGGGGAGCCCCGTTGATCTTGGATGAATTCAAAAGAAAACTCAACATAGATGTAGAAAAAACAACCGAAGATAATTTGTTTACGCTAGAAACTGTAAACTGCTTAGGAGCTTGCGCTCTTGGACCAATTGTTGTCATCGACGGTGATTACTATGGCCAGATGAAGATAAGGAGAGTAGATAAACTCATCAAGAAATTCAGGCCTGACAAAAAGAAGCAAAGCTGAATTATGAAAGCAATGAATATTAAAAAATTAGATGATATAAGAAATCAAGTTTCTAAAGCTCAAAAACATAAAAAAAACTACATTACTGATTGCGGATGAACAGGCTGTCATGATTATGGCTGTCTTAAAGTAGCACAAAGCTTTAAGGATAAAATTAAAAAACAAAAGCTCCAGGATTCTGTGGGCGTCAGAACCACGGGCTGCCATGGTTTCTGTGAAAGAGGGCCAATTGTTGTCATCCAGCCTGAGGGAATTTTCTACCAGAGGGTTCAACTTAAAGACATAGATGAAGTCATAGCTGAAACAGTAATAAATAAAAAAATCTTGGACAGACTTCTTTACGTTGATCCCAAAACAGAAGAAAAAATTATACATGAAAGGGAAGTTCCCTTCTATAAAAAACAAAAGCGAATTATTTTCGGGAATAACGGCTTCATAGATCCTACAGAAATCAAAGACTATATAGCTGTGAATGGATATTCAGCCCTAGCAAAAGTCCTCCAAGAGATGACTCCTCCTCAGGTTATAAAAGAAATCAAAGACTCAAGATTAAGGGGGCGAGGAGGAGCAGGATTCTATACGGGATTAAAATGGGAAATCACTTCAAAGTCTCCAGGAGATGTTAAATATCTCGTTTGCAACTGTGATGAAGGTGACCCCGGAGCTTACATGGACAGAAGCTTACTGGAAGGTAATCCTCATAGTGTCATCGAAGGAATGCTCATCGGAGCTTACGGCATACGAGCAAAAGAGGGCTTCATCTATGTTCGCGATGAGTATCCCCTTGCTGTAGAGAATATTACAATTGCTTTAGACCAAGCAAGGGATTATAACCTTCTTGGAGAAAATATCCTCGGAACCGATTTCAGTTTTGATATTGCAATCTCTAAAGGAGCAGGAGCTTTCGTCTCGGGTGAAGAATCAGCTTTATTGGCCTGCATCGAAGGGAAAATAGGCATCCCCATACAAAGACCTCCTTATCCAGCCCAAAGAGGACTCTGGGGAAAACCAACGAATATAAATAATGTTGAAACTTGGGCGAATGCCCCTTTCATCATAAACGAGGGAGCCAAGAAGTATTCACAGATTGGCACTAACGGAAGTAAGGGAACAAAGATATTTTCTCTTGTGGGAAAAATCAACAACACTGGTTTGGTGGAAGTTCCGATGGGAATGACCCTGAGAGAAATTATTTTCGATATTGGAGGTGGAATTCCTGGAGGAAAAGAATTCAAAGCAGTCCAAACTGGGGGCCCTTCTGGAGGATGTATCCCCAAAGAATTGCTGGATCTACCCATCGACTTTGAAAGCCTGACTAAAGCAGGCTCGATGATGGGCTCAGGCGGTATGATCGTTATGGATGAGAACACGTGCATGGTGGACGTGGCTAAATATTTCTTGAATTTTCTCCGCGATGAATCCTGCGGTAAATGTATAGCCTGTCGTGAAGGAACGCAACGTATGTGGGAGATAGTGACTGACATAACCGAAGGGAAAGGCAACAATGGAGATCTCGAGTTCTTAGAAGCTCTGGCCAAAGCGACCCGGGATGCTTCGATGTGCGGACTGGGACAGACTGCCGCCAATCCAGTGCTTTCCACTATAAGACACTTCAAAGCCGAGTATGAAGCTCATATAAAGGATAAAAAGTGTCCAGCAGGGGTTTGTAAAGAATTAATCCAGTATTCAATCATTGCGGAAAACTGCACTGGCTGCCTGGCCTGCTTGAAAGTCTGTCCTCAAGAGGCTATCTCCGGAGAATTGAAAAAAGTCCATGTCCTGGATCAAAGCAAATGCATCAAGTGCGGGGCCTGCAATGAGGCATGCAATTTTGATGCTATTAAAATCGAGTGAGGAAAAAATGATCACCTTAAAAATAAACGGACTGGAAGTCAGGGCAGAAGAAGGCCAAACCATCTTAGATGTGGCTAAATTTTATGGTCTCGAAATACCTACTCTCTGCTACAATGAGGGATTAAGCCGCTTCGGAGGCTGCCGCCTTTGTCTTGTGGAGATAGGTGAGGAACCTAGAACTAAACTGGTCTCTTCCTGCACCTATCCTGTGGAAGAAGGCTTAGTGGTCAGAACAGATACAAGAAGAGTTATTGAAGCACGAAAGATGATGATAGAGCTGATGCTTTCTGTAGCTCCCAATTCTAAAATCATACAGGACCTGGCTTCAAAATTTGGAGTAAAACAGGTGAGGTTCAAGATCCGCAACGAAGAATGTATCCTCTGCGGCCTGTGTGTCCGGATGTGTGCCGAGCAGATGGACGGAAGAGCTATCGGCTTTCAAAATCGCGGATACAATAGAAAAATCTCGACTCCGTTTGACATTCGCTCTGAGGAATGTCGCCTCTGCGGCGGCTGTATGTATATCTGCCCCGCCTGCCAGCTGAGATGCCAGGGGCCTCAAGCAGACACTGCAGTCTGTAATGCCTGCCTGACCATGGATCCAACCTGCCTGGATTTTTATGATGACCTTCAGTGCTGGATGTATGATGCGGGTCGTTGTGGGACTTGCATCAGAGAAAAACCCGAAAAATTAAAAAGTAAGGAGAAGGCTCAAAAAAGCAAGCAAAAGGAGAAAAATGCTTAATTTGCCTGCTTCCGACTTTACAAGCAAATGAGCAAATAAGGAGGTAATAATAATGGCTTATACAAAACTCAACAGAAGTGCCGCCACTC
>CAYUXD010000311.1:814-3236 GCA_964448655.1 uncultured Eubacteriales bacterium | reverse complement strand
AAATTGAGATGGACACAATGGATGGGGCAAAAAAAACGGCAGATGAGCTTAAAGAATTGATTGAAAATGGAATGAACAGGAAGGCGATGAGGCTTTACTACAACCTGATGGGTATGATAGAGCTTGAAAAACAGAATTTTTCCGAGGCAATTGAAAATTTTAATCAAGCTCTAACTTTGTTGCCTTCTCAGTATAATCCAGATGACGGTCAAGCATTATTTATTGATCCCTTAGCTTTATCCTACTACAAAGCAGGGGATTATGAGAGAGCAGGGCAAGAATACGAGAGGATAATTCACTTTACGACGGGCAGGATGTTTTACGGAGACATATATGCTAAGAGCTTTTATATGCTGGGCAAGATTTACGAGACAAAAAACATGAAAAGGCAAGCCATAGAGCATTATGAGAAGTTCCTCAATCTCTGGAAAGACGCTGATCCAGGTATTGCTGAGATCGAGGATGCTAAGAACAGGCTGGCTGAGATGCAAAAAACGCCTTGATGGATGAATTTCTAAAGTTTGAGTGTTTAAGGAAGAATAATCATGAAAAGGCATCCATTTATAAATACAAACCTCATTCAATCTTTAGAAGAAGAGATTAAATTATTTGATCAAGGACAATCTAATGTTGAACAAGCTAAATCAATTGCAAAAGTCGCCCAAAGGTTAATTTCCTTGAAAATGCTTGAAATTCAAGAAGAAGAAAAGGTTTTAGGAGAGTTATTAGGAAAAATAAAGGACTTTAAAAGCTAATCTCATTTGGCGGGAACAATAAGTTTTTCTTCCAGCAAATTATAAAGTCTCTTTCTTTTTCCTTCAAGATTCAACATACTCGCTTTGCCGCCCTGATCAGTTTGCACCCAATAAATCCTTCCTTTTGCCTCTCCTCAATCTCTTAAGAGTTGCCTGGTTAAGGTACGAAACGGCGACGCACACGTTCGGCCGTACCGGATGATTTGATAAGACATTATGTACCTCCGAGCCTGAGCCATAGAATAAAAATGCTGATTTAGTTCAGGAATTTGCTTGGTATCGAGCAAGGCCATTTTGTGATCTACCTTGCCTTCAGCGCTGGGCAGGTCCCTTCCAGCAAAGGTGTCTATGACCTCTACGGAACCCTGTGGACATTTTGGGACGCACTCGTTGTCTATTAGTTTCTTTACCCCATATCTCTTGCGCTTCCCATAGTCATCGAGCAGAAATGCCGCTCCAGAGTTAGCCACCCTCAATCCTGCAATGAAGTCGTGTTTCACTGTTCTGTAGTCGTGTCCGCCGTCAATGAAAAAAAAGTCTATATTGGGACGACCAAGACGCTTCCATTCACGCATCACAGAGTAAGAATCTCCGGTAAGGCAGCTAATTCGTTCACGCATCTTGGCGGAAACAGATTGCTCCCAGACTTCATCAAGGGCTAACGATTTGGTCGTTGCTCCATTCCCTTCATCAATATCCCATCTCTGGCGGGTTGTTGGTGGAATGAGGTCGATTGTCCAAATCTTACACTCGAATCCTCGCTCCAGACTTGCTTTTGCCATCGACAAAGCTCCATAGCCTCGGCCCGTGCCGAACTCCAGGACATTCTGCGGCTTATAATGGTTTACCAGAACATAAAGAAATGGCCCGCGCCACCAGTTTCTAACGTAGTAGGTCCCATCCTGCGCTTGCCTTAAGGCCGTAATCCCGGCTAACTGCCTAAACTCATCCTTAGTCTTCTCACCCAAATCGAATCCCAATTCCTGCATCTTCTCTGTTATTAGTTTCAGTTTCATTAGCTATAAAATTTAGCTATTTTTTCATAAATTGCTGTAATTTTGCCATAAAGGAAAAAAGCCTAAAAAAATAAATGCTATTTGAAAAAGCATCATTTCTATAAAGTGCTATTTTTAGCACTAATACGAAATATATTTTAGGTATAAACATAAAAAGTCAAATATTTTTTAAATTTTACATCAATTTTTCCCGTGATATGAATTTATAAGAGTTATGATTCGTTTTTAAAGGGCCGGGTTAAGCTCTATTTTTGTTTATCACCGCAAACAGAGGGTTCATTAAGTGAGCCAGAGCGATGAGCACAACACAGCCGATCACGTTAAACCACAGGTAGGAAATCTCGGTGAAAAAATAGCAGGCTAATCAGGAGGCTGACTGGATTGAAGCAAAGCATGTTAAACCTTAGCTAAGTTACTGATAATAAAGAAGGGATAATGCCGAAGAGGGGACTCGAACCCCTACTCCCGAATACCAGGAACTAGCCCCTCAAGCTAGCGTGTCTACCAATTCCACCACTTCGGCATTTAAACCTGGGAGGCTCATCTAGGCAGTATTGACTATATCTAAGGGAGAAAGTTTTATGACCTTTATTTTTTCTTCTCTGTTTCTGTGCTTTTTTGTTCTTTTTCCTTTTTTTTCTCTGTCGCAGG
>CAYUXD010000311.1:0-804 GCA_964448655.1 uncultured Eubacteriales bacterium | reverse complement strand
TTCGTTTCTTCGGTTTCTTTTTTTGTTTCCGTGACCGCAGCTGCTTCCTTTGCCGGTGCTTCTTCGCCCTTTACTGCCGATTTTACTCCTTTGGCGGACAGCATCCAGAGGCTAAGCGAAGTTATCATAAAAACAATGGCACTAATTGTGGTTGCCCTGGATAAAATATTTGCCGCACCACGTGGTCCGAACACAGTCTGGCTGCCTCCCCCTCCGAAAGCTCCAGCCAGATCAGCAGCTTTACCTGATTGAAGAAGAACAGCAATGATGAGAATGAAACAGACGATGATGTGAATTATTGTGATTATTCCGCTCACTTCTTCTCCTTGTAAGCTCTTATGGCTTCTTTAGCAATTTGAATGAATGAGTCAGCTTCAAGCGAAGCTCCTCCGACCAATGCTCCGTTTATGTTATTTTCCTTTAGTAAAGAATATGTATTGTCTGGCTTTACTGAGCCGCCGTAGAGAATTATAGCATACGAAGCAATCTCATTTCCATATTTTTCTGCCAGCTTTTCCCTTATGAAGCTGTGAACTTCCTCCGCTTGAGAAGGTGTTGCTGTTAAACCTGTTCCGATGGCCCAGATAGGCTCATAAGCGATGACGATCCGCCTTATCTCTTCTTTCCCCAGCCCTTCTAGTCCTGAATTTATCTGGGTTTCGACTTTATCCATTGTTTTTCCTTTTTCTCTTTCTTCCAGTGACTCCCCGATGCACATGATTGGTGTTAGTTCATGAGCTAAAGCTGCTTTGACTTTTTTATTGACAGTCTCATTCGTTTCACCAAAATATTGGCGCCTTTCTG
>CAYUXD010000310.1:0-3273 GCA_964448655.1 uncultured Eubacteriales bacterium | reverse complement strand
TGATCAACGACTGCATTTTCTGTGAGAATCCAGGTTGTGAGTTGGCTGCCAGGCTCCTCAGGATGAGTTCCCCCTAAGATGAGGATTGTGCCTCCAGGTTTCGCTCCTTCTAAAGCATAGACATATGAATCGTTTATGGCTCCTTTGATGCCGGGGAAATAATCACTCAATTTTTTTACCTGAGTCACACCCCGGCTCAGGACAACAGGCTCTTTGAGGTGCCGACTCTCATAAAAGCTCACACCTGCAAAGACCATAAGAACCAGGCCCAGAGCAATAAGGATAAATTTTCGAAGATAGAGCCAGCTCATGGACATAATTTTCCTCTATTTAAGCCGGAATAATCTTAAAAGAAAAGGCATGAGAATTATTATATAAAGAATTTCCTCCTGCCATTTTTTCCTTTTCAGAAGGTTCCAGACGATGAGAAAGGCGATATAAGCTGTTAGCAGATAATAAAGGACTGTGATAATCATTCGAAAAAATCCTCCCTAAAAATGTCCAGTTGTGCGCATTTTTTTGATTTCAAATTCTTAATCATTTCTTTACAAGGCAAAATCCTTATTCTAATAGCTGTAGGGGTTTGATTCATCAAACCCACATTCTTTATATTTACGTAGGGGTTTGATTTATCAAACCCACCTTTAATAAGCTAAGATCCACATTCTTATAATAAGGTAAAGAAAGCTAATTTTTTGCTGAAGACAACCATCAGTGTTCCCACAGCCATGATGATCGCAGCCGGAATAATGCAGTATTTCAAAAGCTCGGAGTATGGTTCTTTCATTCCTACGGTATCTGCAGTCAGGCGTCCTATGATTGCTGTGGGAGGGAGGGCGTCGCCCAGGGGCCAGATGACACTCATCCCTGCCAGAGCAATGATGGGGTTGAGTCCGATTGTGTTAAAAAGTAAAACAAGAGGAACGCCCAGAACCGGGGCAGCTCCCCACATTAACACTGCCTCTGAAACGGGAAGAACAAGGCAGAGAGTGATAAAAACTGCAACCAGCGGAAGGGTAACTATGGTAATGGCTATGAGTCCCCGGACTCCGGTGAGCGTCATAATCTGGACCAGGATTCCGACACAGGTTAAAGTCCCGATTAAAGGCAAGAGCTGATGGACAGTGTCTCTTGAAATCTTGAGAAAATTTATTTTCACGGGAGAAAGCAAGAGGCTGATAAAAGCGGCTGCCATAAACATCATGGGCAACCCCACTACAGGAAGCGAATGAGGCCAGATTCTTCCCGCAAGCACTAAGAAGAGAAAAACAAGAAAGGGGAGCGAGACTCGGACCCAGTTCATCTTTGGGGGTGCTTCGGGAAGCTCTTTTAGTGCTTTTTCCAGGTTAACAGGCTTTCCCCGCCAACCCAGGATAAAGATTGTTATCAGAGAAAGAAGCAGGCAAGGCAGGAGCAGAGGTAGGAAGAAGCCAACATAGGGCATGTTGACTCCGGCTGCGGTGAGCATCGCCCATAAACTTACAGGAGGAGCGGCTGCGCTAAGGCCGGCCAGGATGAAAATAATGGCAGCTGTTTTTGGTTTAGAAATTCCCATGTAGCCTAAGACAATGGCTATCATGCCTCCGGTTATCAAGACTGTTACGCTTCCCGCACCCGTTAAAGCGCCGGGAAGCAGTAAAAGAAGAGTAATCAGGACGAAAAGAATAGATTTTCTGCGAAAAAATTTCCTTAGGATTCCTCTTACGACGAAAGCGACACCCCCAGATTCCTTAAGGATATTCATGAAGAGGGTGGCTGTGATGAAGATGAGAATGATATCCAGGTAGGTAAAGGCCCCTTCAGCGATGTGCCTGGCGGGGATTCCGACTCCGCCAGCAAGTCCTCCAGTCAGAGCGGCCGCGAACATGGAAAGCTCTGTTGAAACTTTTAAAGCCTTGGCGATGATATAAGTCACCACCATTACAGCCAGGATTATTTGGGTAGAAGTAAAAATGCTCACGCGCTACAGCTCTTTCACAAAGAAAATTTTTGGGCTAGTCCTAATATAACGTGATCATATGTTATTGCGAACGACTGAAGTGGAAAAATGGAAGAATGAGTGAAAAAAAGGGAACAGGTCCAATTTTTCCAACGCTCAATTCCATGACAATTTAAACTAAATAATTTTCGAACGAGCTCTATCTCGTAAAGAGTTTCTTGAATTCAGAGAGAAGATCTAAAGTCTTTTCAGCCTCGATCATGGGAATGTTTTTTTCATTGGCGATTGTGGTAAAGCGGCCGTCTGCATTTCCTTCCTTAATTATAACCAGAAGGTCAGATTTAGGAGCTACAGCATCAATGCTCAGCTCATCTGTGTTGTCGCCTACAGTAGCACCCTGGGCTCTTCTTTTCATGCCCTCGATGTGAGCCCCGATGACGGTGATACCCTGACGGCGTGCTTCCTCAATCAGCTTTGAAGTTCTGGACAATTCATCATCGATGGATATTCCAGCAGCTCCCATTCCTTTAAGACTTGCTCCCATGACGATGATGAGGGATTTGTAAGGTGTGCCTGCTTCCTCCATCGCTTTGAGATCCTCAGCAGTAGCCAATTCAATAACCTCATAAGCTTTGGGCTCAGCCTCAAGTTTCAACCTCATAAATACTACTTTAAGCATTATGGGACCAGGACTCTGTCCACAAGAAGTGATGAGCACAGGAAGCCCGGTCTCGGGAATTTCAGACCGGCTTTCTGGAATAGAATATGAGATGAAAATAAAAAGAGTGAAAGTCAGGAATAAAGTGAATAGCTTATGAATTCTTTTCATGGCTTGCCCCTTAAAGCGAGTGATTTTGATTTCATCGCGCTCTATTTTAGTCAAGTCCTCAGATAACGTCAACTTTTTCCCGATTCTCCCCTCAACCTACCTTCCTTTTCATCTTATGTAGGGGCTTGATTTATCAAACGTATCTTTTAATCTTATATAGGGGTTTGATCCATTAAACCCACTCTTCCTCTCATGTAGGGGCTTGATTTATCATGTAAAAAAAAAGGAGACAGGCTACTTTTTCTGTTAAAATGAAGTACATAGAGCTGTTGTAGGGGCTTGATTTATCAAGCCCACCTTTTGAATCTCACAGCAATAATGTACGGATAACTTCTAAAAACTACAGAACGAAGAACAGTAGGTATTTTCTTAGAGCCTGCAATTTCTTTTGATGCCCATTGAAATTGTAATTGCTTGCCTCATTCTATTTTTTAATTCCAATTTTCTGAATTCTCATTATGCTGCCTTCATCTAAATATTTCTTAAAATATTTTTCAGTATGTTT
>CAYUXD010000309.1:0-3277 GCA_964448655.1 uncultured Eubacteriales bacterium | reverse complement strand
CGGGATTTCCCCAGCGAGGAAATCCCGCTCGGATACAGGCTTCGCTCTCCTCTCCTGCCGTCGAGGAACCATGCCCGCTCAGCCTTGCTCACGGTTTTCTCAATCACCCAGCCTGTTCTCCTCATTTTCACGCAATTGGGAATCCTTCCTTTCTTGAGTTAGCTCTTTCATCTAAACCATACTTTATTTATTGTGGTGAGAAATACGAATTCCCTCACCATAGACTAAGGCTCTGTAGGCTTTTTCCACTCGATCCCAGTTCTCCTCCCTGTCTAACGCCCAGAATCTTCCCATCACAGTGACGACTTGACCGACGGCAAGAGATTGGCACATCTCCTCCACTTTAGCTACATAAGCCGCACCGCTCTCAGGCTTCTCCCCTCTTCGACCGATTAAAGAATGAACAAAGACAGGCTTCACATCGAGCTGCTTGGCCAAGCGAAGCAAAGGAAAAAGATGCTTGATGGTGCCGTGGGAGCTGTACTTGGAAACAATTCCCAGAAGATGAAGAGACTTGTGATCTTTTTTAGCCCCCTGCATAGCCCAAAGAAAAGCGTCGTTGCCGAAAAAACTCCCATCCTCTATCGCCCTGTCTATCCTGACTCGATCAAGCAGGATTCGCCTTCCAGCCCCGAGATGGAGATGCCCCGCTTCAGAATTGCCGACAGTGTTGGCTGGCATTCCCACCGCTTCTCCAGAAGCTTTAAGCAGTGCGCGGGGAAAATGAGCCCACAGTCTATCAAAGTTTGGAGTCTCAGCTTCAGCAATTAAATTTGCTTCTTTTTCTTCTCTCATTCCCCATCCATCCAGAATGAGGAGGAGTACTCTTCTCTCTGCCTTTTCCTCTTTAGGGAAATTGAGGATTAAGCTATCACCGCTCATCTCAGGAGGCTTCTCCAATTCCAGTAAGGCCAATAGAGTTGGAGCAACGTCGGCAAGCTCCCCGTCCCGCTTCAAATCCCAGCTCTGTTGTTCTCCAGCAGAAAAATCTGCGAGCACAAAAGGAACTGGATTCTTCGTATGGCCGGTGTTTACCGTGCCATCCGAATAGAGCCATTCTTCCACTGTTCCATGATCAGATGTGACAATAAGCGTTATGCGCTGCGTGCGGCAATCTTCGATGATCCTTCCTAACTGGCGGTCAACTTCTTCCACAGCCTTTAGCACTGCAGCTTTATTCTCAATGTGTCCCAAAACATCAACATTTGCCAGATTAGCTACAATAACTCGATAAGAGGGATCATAAAGCTTTAAAGAAACTTCTTCTGCAACCTGACTGGCACTCATCTCGGGCTTAAGAGCATAAGAGGAAACAGTCTGGGGTGAAGGGACGACTATTCTTTCCTCTCCTGGAAAGATCTCATCGCTTTTGCCGTTCATGAAAAAACCGACGTGCACTTCTTTTTCAGATTCGGAAATCTTGAGGAGGCTTATCCCTTCTTCAGAAAGAACTTCAGCTAAGGTATTCTTGATTTTTCCCTCCTGCGGAAAAGCGACTCTGACGTCGAGGGAGGAATTATACTCAATCATGGTCACAAAATTCAGGTCCAAACCTTTCTTTACAGGGAAATGACTGAAATCCCTGTTTATAAGACACTTGGTTAGTTCAACTTCTCTCTCTCCTCGTATGTCATAAAAAATAACATAGTCTCCCTTCTCGAGCCTTCCCAGAGGTTGGCCTGAAGGATCAGCCATAACTATTGGGTCTAAAGCTTCATCTTCCTGACCAGCCTGATAAGCTTTTTTAATTCTTCCTACCAAAGGAGAATTCTCAGCGCAGTTTATATCCTTATCCATCCATGTTCCTCATATTAAGCCTATACTATAGAAACGAAGCAAGGGTATGTCAATGGGATATCAATGGGGTCAGACTTGCAAAACTTGAGTTTTACAGAATCACTATAAATGAGGTTAGAATTAGAAAACTTGAATTTTATGGGACGCTAAAATAATAAGCCACACCCTAGAAAAGAAGGAAAAAATTCAACTTCTATGATCTATTCCCTATTGAAAATAGGTAAGAAATTATGTTAAGTAGGAATATCTTTTGAATATAAAAAAAGAGGAGGAACAATGAAAAAATTATTCATATTTTTCGTATTCTTCTTAGCGGTTTTACTTATAACTTCTTACAGCCAGACAACCTCTAACACCCAGCCCATAACCTTTGACGACTTCATTCGTCTCAAGCAAGTCAGTGATCCCCAAATTTCCCCGAAGGGAGATCTAATCGCTTTCGTCGTCACGGAAATGAATAAAGAACAAAACACAAGTAATAGTGACATCTGGATCATTCCTACTGGAGGAGGAGAACCGTGGAGACTAACCTCAAGCCCTAAAGCCGACAGCAATCCACGCTGGTCTCCTGATGGAAAGAAAATTGCATTTATCTCCGCAAGAAAAGGCTCGCCCCAAATATGGATGATCGATCCCAAGGGAGGAGAAGCCTATCAACTTACAACTGTTTCTACTGGAGCCAGTGGTGTTACCTGGTCCCCGACTGGAAAACACCTGGCTTTTGTCTCTTCTGTCTACCCCGATTGCCAGAGCGATGAATGCAACAAAGAAAAAGAGAAAAAGAAAGAGGAGAGTCTGGTCAAGGCCAAGATTTTCGATCAGCTGCTTTTTCGGCACTGGAATTCATGGCAAGACGGAAAAAGAAGCCATCTTTTTGTCATCCCGGCTGAAGGAGGCGTAGCCGCAGATGTCACACCCGGTGACTTCGATACTCCACCTATCTCCTTAGGGAGCAGCTATGACTACGCCTTCTCTCCCGAAGGCGAACAAATCTGTTTTGTTCGAAACATTGATCCGGAATTGAAAATCTCGCTCGGAACCAACAACGATCTTTTCGAAACTTCCTCCCAGGGAGGAAAGATTGAAAAGATCACCGAGAATAAAGCTAACGATAACTCTCCTCACTACTCGCCAGATGGACGGTTTATCGCCTACAGGGCCATGGCCAGGCCAGGATTTGAAGCGGACAAATACAGCCTTATCCTCTATGACCGAAAAAATCAGAAAAAGATAAACTTAACAGAAAACCTGGACCGGTCAGTGAATGAATTTCTCTGGTCTCATGATAGTGCTTCTCTTTATACCACCTTTCAAGAAAAAGGCCGAATCTCTTTAGCCCGAATTTCAATTGAAAATAAAAAGATGGAGAGAATTCTGGAAGGTCACTACATCGGTTCACCTTGCCTTTCTCCCGACGGAAGAAAGCTTGTCTTCCTCAAACAAGCCATCAATCAACCTGCAGATGTTTTCTCCCTTGATT
>CAYUXD010000308.1:0-3278 GCA_964448655.1 uncultured Eubacteriales bacterium | reverse complement strand
TTTTCCAGATAAACTCTTAACGGGATCATATGTTAAAAAAGTTAGAACAGAGCAACTTATTAGGATTTAAGGATAAAATTGGATTCTATTTCTAAACACTAAAATCAGGGGAAAATAGGGAATAGAGCATCTGACTACGAATCAGAAGGTCGTAGGTTAGAATCCTGCCAGGCGCACCATCTCTATCCCTGTAAATCTCCTCTTTTCTTTTAGCGTTGAAAAGAAAACTGTCGAATTAACAATGCATAAGCACTTGATTTTTTTTTAAAAAAATAGTGATAAAAGAAAGGCTATCTACCGTCTTGCTGCTCTTTATTCTAGAACCAGCTTGCGAAAAATCGTTTTCTTCCCAATCCAGTGCCGCCACTCACTCCTTCATTCAAACCAACTGCAGAAGCAAATACTAAAAAGCCGTTGAAGAAGGCTACTATCCACTTGGTCCAAGCTTGAGTTGGGGCCAGAACTGCTACAAGGTAGGCCAGTCCTATTGCTAGTACGAAGGAAACCCACTTTTTATACGGCTTGAATACGTCTCCCACAAGGTAAGTCAACACATTCGGTACAAGGATTGCTGCAGCTGCAGCACCTTGAAGACTCAGCAGGCTCTGTAAAGTGAATAGCTCATCAAGTTTTCCCATTTTTCCCCTCCTAAGCAAATATAAAATAAATATTATGGCGAAACTCTTGATAATTATCCTCTGTCATAATGTCTATTCTATTTGACTCTAAACATCTCTTTTTCTAATGAAGTCAAGTTTAATTAGCGCAAGGCAACCACTTTCTCCGCATTCGTGTAGAGTGAATACAACATCGCAAGAGGATTGTTGTACGTTTGCCAATAATGTTTTCTGAGTTCAAGCAATACTTGTCCAACCGACATTGCTCTGTGATTTATATAATGCCAGAACTGCTTGGCAAAATCGGTCGCAAAGTAAGCCGGCATTATTGTTTCAGTGCCTATTACTCCCCCTGCCTTTTTGTCTCTCAGCAGGAAACCTACAAAGCTCCGGTAAAATGATCCCTCTACCTGGCCTGATTGACATGCGTTTAGAAACACCAGAGGAGCATTAGAGAAATCAAGCTGATTTCCCACTTGATCAAAGCTTGTTTCTCGCTGTAAGTCAAGAAGAGTCAGTTTGGAGCGGTCATCGGTGAGCTTTATCCAACACTTATCGGGATTCTCTGAATCGAACTTTGCATGACAGTAGAAATAGAAAGCAGGACGTTGGTTGGTCTTGCGTTTGAAATCATTAAGCACGTCTTCCTCAGTCCATTTCTTAATTTGAAAGAGCTTGTCATGTACTTTTACAGTATCAGCTGGTAAAAATTTGTTGATAAAAGAAATCATGGGCTCTTTGCTCTTGCCCATTTTCCAACTTTTCAGCCCCACACCCTCTGCGAGAGTGTGTTCAATCTGAAAGCGCATTCCCCAAAATAGCGATACATTGGGTTCAGCCTCTTTATCATCCAGGTACATTAACTGCCAGGGCACAAACAGTACGTCCGATACAATTTGCAGAATGCCATCTTTTCGTTTTTGTGAAGCCAAGTCAATCAGTTGCTTGCGAACTGGCTCTATGCTGGGATCGCGGAATAAACAGGAGAAAAGAGTGATACCAGTTTTACGCAGTTCAGATAGGGCTCTTTTTGCATATTTTAGTTTTATCTTTAAGTCAATGTGATCTCGTAAGAAAACGTGTTGAAATAGGTCCTTCTTCATATTAATCAGACTTCGCAGCTCCTCACGAATGGAATCAAAAGCAATTTGTGCACTCTCAGCAGGGATCCAAGCCGTTGTGAATTTATAATTACCTCCATTTTGGCAGAATAGTGCAAAAAGCAGCTTGTCATTTGTTTTGTCCTTATCAATCAACAAGCTCGCAAAGCGCTCCTTCTGCATATTTTTAGCAATCGTGGCCAGATCTTCGCCATGATCCATTAATATACCAGTCACTGTAGAAACAGTCGGCTGTCCTTCTTCGAAGGGCTCAACTTTTCCCGGTCGTGCCTTGATTTGAATAGAAGAAGTGTATCCACGCATCACAAGGTAGCCCTTATGATATACAAGAACCTGGAGACGACTCTGGCCCTGCTTGAGTCCGCGCAGTTTGAAATGAGCCGCGCTTGAGCTCCCTTTCGCTAAGATGTACAGCGTCTTGACAGGAGAATCGTCGTCGACTATTTCTAGATATTCATTATCAGGCACAGGCGCCACTGCTAAGGTAGTCCTGCCAATTTTCGTAGGAAGTTCAGCTAGCTTATCCGCTCCGGATATTGCCTCTGGCGAAATCACTACAGAAAACTGGTATTCGTACCCAGGATCGCAGGAGATGAAATCGATGTATCCCTCTTTGAAGCTGTCGTCTTTCAGCATTGCGCTCCACAATCCGTATAGATGGCGAGGACGTTTATCCTGGGCACTGGAGTTTACATCTTTTGCTATCTCATCAAACTGTGGCTTCGGAGTGCCCATCTTCTTTTCCATAGTTTTTCGTTTCATGGATTCCCAATAGCGACCTGGCTCAGCTTCGCTTTTTTGATGCATAACGTAAAGATTTGGATGATGTTTCTCTGCTCCTTTCACTACTTTGTCAGCTAACCCTCCAATCCTACGGAAATGTTTTAGTTTATTAATTGCCATTAAAGCTCTGCTTGCAGTTTCAACATCATCATCCTGAACAAGCCGCGTTCCGATAGCTAGCGTATCTGTTGAGGCTGTTTCTTTTATAGCTAGTAGCACCTTTGATACAGCCCGTCGAACCTGTTTACTTTGATCGTGGGACATACTCTCAATAAGAGGCAGGATAGCAGGTGATTCGATATGACTCAACGCAATTGTCGCTGCTCTGCGAACCTCAGCGCGCCGATCGACCAGAAGTGAAAGGAAAATTTCAATTGCATTTAAATATTTGAACTCTCCCAGTTCGGTTGCCACCGCTCTTCTTACTCGCGTATTTGGGTGGCCAGATAAACGCATCAAAAGAGGAACAGCCTTTTTGATAGGAATTTCACTTGCATTCTGGATCTTTTTCTTGATTTCGCTTATGTCACCGCTGACAGTAATACTACTCAATTTCTTACCAGAAGCATCTTGAATGGAAAAATTCTTATTTTTTAGCATTTATTCACTTTCAGTCCGGCATACATAGAACCAAATGCAATTTTAATCCCTATCAGGACCATCTCGCTCCTCACTTGAATCTACTGAAAATTTCACACTTCTTTTTTATAGAGGGGTAGAAGACAATTGTAAGAGAATTTCACCGTTTGGCTGCTGC
>CAYUXD010000307.1:0-3278 GCA_964448655.1 uncultured Eubacteriales bacterium | reverse complement strand
ATTCCCGGAGCGACTATATCAAGGCCTGCAGATCTGACTATCCCGATTCTGTGGAAGGCAACCATTATTCCCCACACGGTCCCGAATAGGCCGATGAAAGGAGTTACACTTCCTGTTGTAGCCAGGAAGCTCATCATTTTTTCCAGTTTGGAGATTTCGTTGTTTGAAGCCTTAACCAGAGCCCGATTCACGCTTTCGAGCCTCTCTGAGGTGAGGGGCCGTTCTGGATTGGATTTGCTCAGATAGGCTAGCTCTTTATATCCAGACTGAAAGAGTGAAGCCAGAGGACTGCCGCGGTATTTCCTAGAGGCTTTATTCACCTCAGATAGATTATTACTTTGTCGAAACACTTTCAGAAATTTTCCTGACTGGGAAAAAGCGGATTTCAAAGTCGTTCTTTTGAAGAAAATAATTGCCCACGAAAAGATTGAAAAGAAAGCAAGGGTGAGGATGACCAGTTGGACTACAATATTGGCCTCTATAATGAGTTTTAGAAAGTTCATCGGCAGTTCTTCAAAAAAGTAGCATATGCCAAGGTTAAAGTCAATCTGGGGTCAGGTCTTGCTTTTTGCCTTTCTTAAAAATCTCATACAAACACATTAAAATTTCATTGCAAGGATGAAAACGACAAAGGTATCTCCTGTCTTCAGGATGAGATTTTGTCATGCTCGCCTGCCCATTTATAAAAAGAGCGGGGTTGCCCGTTAATCCTCGGGGTCAGGCCTTATCCAACGGAATGCCATAAGGACAAGACGTAGGAAAATATCTTTTCCCGATGGCAAGGCCTGACCCCACAAATTAAATTGCGTTTGTATGAATAAAGGCAAAAAGCAAGACCTGACCCCAATTGATGCCGATTGACAAAATCTTGATTAAGTAATAGATTTGATATTCAAATTGAGACCTTGAGTAGGACTTAAGAGGAAGGCGACCTATAAAAGCAGGTAGAAGATTTCAACCGGCCCAATTCCTGGCCACAAGTTTTATTGTTGCCATATTGGCAGGGACCTTCCTTCTTCTTCTTCCTTTCAGTACAAAATCAGGCCACATTTCTTTCGTAGATGCTATCTTTACAGCTACATCGGGAGTTTGTGTGACCGGTCTTATTGTCCAGGATACAGCCACATACTTCACTCCGTCCGGACAGACCATTATCCTCATTCTGATTCAATTGGGTGGACTGGGAATAATGACTTTTTCAACCCTTATTCTTTTGGTTGCTGGAAAAAGAGTTTCCATAAAAGACAGGATCATCATTCAGCAGGGATTTCATCCAGGGGCAGCCAAAGATGTTAAATCCCTCATCAAGAATATATTTTTTTATGCTTTGATTCTTGAAGTTGCAGGAACTCTCTCTCTTTTTCTTCGGTGGCAGAAAGACTTCCCCTGGCAAAAAGCTCTCTCTCATTCAGCTTTTCATTCCATCTCAGCTTTTTGTAATGCAGGCTTTTCTCTTTTTAGCCGCAGTTTCCTCTCGTACAGGAATGATACTTGGATAAATATCACGCTCTTTCTTCTGATAGTACTAGGTGGCTTGGGTTTTTTGGTCCTTCAAGAAATGAAGGAAGTCTTTTCTGGCGTTTTAAGAAGAAGGAAAACTAAAATTTCTCTTCATGCCAAATTGGTTCTCACCCTGACTTCGTTCCTGATTGTTTTTTCCTTCTTCCTATTTCTGGCGATAGAGTGGAATCATTCGTTAAAAATGTTCACTTTGAAAGAAAAGATTTTATCTTCCATTTTTCAAGTTATAACTCCTCGTACGGCCGGCTTCAACACCATGGACCTGAATTCTTTAAGTTTTTCTGCTGTCTTCCTACTAATTATGTTGATGTTTGTAGGAGCTTCTTCAGGCTCAACAGGTGGAGGTGTCAAGACAAGCACCATTGGAGTGATATTTGGATTCTTGAAATCTAAAATCACGGCCAGGGATTCGGTTAATCTTTTTCGTAGAACTTTACCTCAGGAATCAGTCATGAGGGCTTTCACAGTCGTTACTTTGGCCATATGCGTCATTTTCTTCTCTTCCTTTATCCTCCTGCTTACCCAACCTGTGGCAAGCATGAAGGAAGCGCTTTTTGAAGTTTTTTCTGCATTCAGCACGGTCGGGCTTTCTCTGGGTATAACATCGAAACTGAGTAGCTTGGGTAAAATTGTGATCATCCTAACCATGTACATCGGGAGGATTGGCCCCTTAACCTTGTTGTATGCTTTCAGCCGTCAGAAGGCCTTCGGACGATTTGAGTATGTTGAAGAAACTGTTATGATAGGATAGAATCAGGAAAGGAGACTTCCGTTATGAAATTTGCAGTTATAGGGCTTGGGAGCTTTGGATCAAACATTGCTAAAACTCTTTATGAGAAAGGGAATGAAGTGTTAGCAGTAGATGAAGATAAGGAGAAGATTGACGAAGTCAAGAATTTTGTCTCTCATGCTGTACACATGGATGCTGCTGATAAGGAAAATCTTCAGGCTCTGGGAATCAAAGATATGGATGTTGTGATCGTCAGTTTAGGGCCGGAGATGGAAGCTTCTATACTCACTGTTCTTTACCTGAATGAGATCGGGACCAAGCGTATAGTGGCCAAAGCCCTGACAGAAGATCATGCCAAGATTTTGGAATCAGTCGGGGCCACGGAGGTTATCTATCCAGAGAAAGATATGGCCATTAAGACAGCTCTGAAGTTGAGCTGTCCCAACGTGCTGGAATACCTTCCTCTTATTTCTGGTTTTGGTATCCAGGAGATTGCACCCCCAGAAAAATTTATCGGAAAGAATTTAAGAGAGCTTGATTTGAGAAACAAGTACGGTATTCAGGTTATTGCTATCAAAGAGCTTATCCCAGAAAAAACGACTTTTGTTCCTAAAGCAGATTTTGTCTTAAAGGACAGTGATATTTTGGTCATTATGGGAGAAGAAAAACAGCTCGAAAAGATAAACGCGTTATAATCTTTTTAGCCTCGCCAGGGGACAGGCCCCATTTTTGTAAGAGAGAGGATATTCTCAACTTGAGGACAGAACATCAGAAAATGGGGCCTGTCCCCATTTTCTCCACTGTCCCCATTTTCTCTGGATTTTAGCTGCTTATATTTATCACCTTGTTTTTCTTTTATTTGACTATCTCTTTTTTATTTGATATATAAATAAAGAACATTTCAGCAAAAAAAACGGAAAAGAGAGAAATTGTTACTTGATCAGACTTGATCAAGAACAAATTTTTATAAATCCAGGGTTTGGATAGCAAAATAAAAGAAAAAGTGTTATTCTATAAAAAGACTTCT
>CAYUXD010000306.1:0-3286 GCA_964448655.1 uncultured Eubacteriales bacterium | reverse complement strand
ATTGCCGCTGCTGAACACGTGCCAAAAATAATCATCTGTGGTGCAGATGCCGCAGTCCTGGACCTCTCTTTGCTCGTGGCTTCTGGATGCCGAGTATGTAAAGTCTGCAAAATAGACGATTGTCCTGCAGAGCTCGCCAAGCTTGATCCAGAAATTGCCGAGCACCGTATCATCAACTTGATATGCGCCTGGAGGGACCAGCTTTTAGAAATACTGAGCGCGATGGGAATAAGAGATGTAAGAAGATTGCGCGGTGAGAAGGGAAGGGCAATGTTTTATGAAGAAATAGAGAGAGAGTCCTTTGAATTTATTTTTAAGGAAAATGGTCCGGTCAAATGAAAAGTGTCGAAGTAAGAAGCTGCAACTCAAGATTTCATAAGAATATAGGCAAATACACAGTCTCTCTCAACGATAGCTGTTTTCACTGTGGGCTCTGCGTCGAGATATGTCCTTATTGTGTCTTCGAAAGGATAGATGGTTTCAACCATGTCTCAACCCCTAATTCTGCTGATTGTTTAGGCCCGGAATGCAAGGAAGGTCCGTATTATTGCACGGCAAAATGCCCAGTAGATGCCATAAAGATTGAATTAGACCCTCAATGGAAAACTCTTGGAGATTTCCGCTGGACACCGGATCTGATAATCACCACCTGGCAACAAGCGGAAACAGGAGAAATCCCGCGCGGCAACCTTGAGTATAAAATTGGCGCTTCTGGAGGCGGGTTTGATATTTTCGATTTTACGATTGACGACTTCACCCTTACTCCAACCAGCGAAATCGATAATATAATTACTTCCGATAAGATCAGTACCTCCATCTGTCTAAACCGCCGTGGAAAGGGCGCCTCGATAGAAATCCCGGTGCCCTGGTACGGAGCAGGCATGTCCTTCGGCTCTATAAGTCTTCCTTCAATGTTAGCTCGCGCTCACTCTGCAAAAGCATGGAAAACTTTCACATCGACTGGAGAAGGCGGCTATCCGGATGAACTCATTCCCTACAGCAACCATGTCATAACCCAGATAGCCACTGGATTGTTTGGAGTAAGTGAAGAGACGATACAAAGAACACCGATCATCGAATTTAAATATGCCCAGGGTGCAAAACCCGGTCTTGGAGGACATCTACTGGGAGACAAAAACACACCACCTGTGGCGGAAATGAGAGAAGCTGTTCCCTGGAATTCTCTTTTCTCTCCTTTTCCTTTCCACAGCGTCTATTCAGTCGAAGACCATAAGAAGCACATTGATTGGGTAAAAACCATAAATCCCGATGCTCTCATTTCGGTTAAGGTCTCAACTCCCTCGGATGTGGATATGGTCGCCGTAGGAAGCTACTATGCAGGAGCGAATATTATCCATCTGGACGGAGGCTACGGTGGAACAGGTGCTGCACCCGAGATTGCCAAGAAGAATATTGCCATGCCCATAGAATATGCAATAACAAAAGTCCATAAATTTCTTGTCGAGGAAGGTGTTCGCGAGGAAATTGTCCTCCTGGCAAGCGGAGGAATCAGAACTGCCTTTGACATCGCAAAATCAATCGCCCTTGGAGCAGATGGTGCGGTCATCGGAACATCGGATTTGGTTGCTCTCGGATGTGTAAGATGCGGCAACTGTGAGAGCGGAAGAGGATGCCCTCGTGGTATTGCGACAACTGATCCTGAGCTTGAAAAACAGATCGACTATCTCTGGGGAGCTCAAAGGATAATAAATCTCTACGCTTCCTGGCAAAAACAACTGAAATTGCTTCTCTACAAACTTGGCCTCAAAGACATAAAGGAGCTGAGAGGCCGAACAGATTTTTTAAGGCACATCGATGAAAAATAAAGACATAATTCGATTAATCGAGTCAAGACGCAAGCTTTCTCCTCCAGGTAACCTTAAAAAATTGGAAATGGAAGGAGGCTGCGGAGTTGTTGGCTTAGCCTGCGATGAAAAAATCTCAGGAAAGCACATCATGCAGTCTCTAATTCAAATGCATAACAGGGGAAACAGCAAAGGCGGAGGCATTGCGGCCTTCGGGCTAAACTCCTCTCAGTGCGGTGTCAGCCAAAAAATACTCGAAGAAGATTATTTGATTCAGGTAGCTTATCTTGACCCGAGTGTAAGACTTCAGGTGGAAAAGGAATTCATAATCTCAAACCTGGATGTTCATACATCCTATCCACTGCCCGCATTAAAAGATTATAGAGCTGTCAACGGCTTGGATATGAAACCACCTGAAGTATGGAGATATTTCTGTCGGGTTAAAGACAAAGCCCTGAGCCAGTTTATTCTTAAAAATAATTTAGATGCTCTTGAAAGACAAAAGGCTGAAGATGAATTCATCTATCAAAACACCTACAAACTAAACAATAAGTTTTATACATCCCTTGGCGAAAAAAGAGCATTTGTCCTCTCGCATGGTCGGAATATGATCATTCTTAAAATCGTAGGTTATGCGGAGCAGCTAATAGAGTATTATCAGATTGAAAATTTGGAGGCTCATATTTGGGTCGGACATCAAAGATATCCCACCAAAGGAAAAGTCTGGCATCCCGGAGGGGCTCATCCCTTTATGGGAATGAATGAAGCGCTGATCCATAACGGAGATTTTGCAAACTATTATTCCATAGCCGAATACCTCAGTCAGCGAAACATCTACCCTCTTTTTCTGACTGATACAGAAGTAGCTGTGCTTCTTTTTGACCTGCTCAACAGAGTATACGAGTACCCTCTCGAGTACATAATCGAAGCTATAGCCCCCACAACGGAAAGGGACTTTTATTTATTGCCCGAGGAGAAAAGAAAGATATACCGCGCTATTCAGACATCTCATATCCACAGCTCTCCTGATGGACCCTGGTTTTTTATAATCGGACAAACAAATACTAAAGAAAAAAGTTTTCAACTCCTGGGAATAACAGATACGTCGATGCTCAGACCCCAGGTCTTTGCCTTCCAGGAGAATGGCGTGAGTATTGGACTTGTGGCCAGCGAGAAGCAAGCTATAGATGCCACACTGCGAAGCTTGCACCAGGAAGATAAAAGATTTCTACCCCATGCAGATTTTTACTGGAACGCAAGAGGTGGAAGTTATACAGACGGAGGAGCGTTTATCTTTACTGTAAAAGGAAATGAGCTGGTACTAACAGATAAGTTCGGGAGACGAATCTCAGTAGATAAAGAACATGACTGTCCATCTGTGAATATATCAGCCGGAAATCCTGAGGATGCAGACCCTGCAGAAAAAATAACAGAATTAACTAAAACTATTGACCAGAGATGGAGAATCCCGCTCAAAGAAA
>CAYUXD010000305.1:0-3299 GCA_964448655.1 uncultured Eubacteriales bacterium | reverse complement strand
ATCCCCCACCTAAAAATGCAAGTAAACAATAAGCAACCATCGAATCACCCCTTTATTATAATTAAATTTTCTTAGTAAATTTTTCTCTTATTAAGTTTTGTTAACAAATATGGCAAAAACTGAACCGAATTTTTTTAGCCTTGTTTTTCCAAAAATAGCTGAAAACCCCAAGAAATTGTTACCTAATCACAGGATCTCCTCCGGCAGTTTTTGCCGATATTGAAAAAGATTAGATATGACTATAAAGCAACGATCACTTTTATAAATCTATTGCTGTTACTCCCGACTTTATTTGATCATAAATTTCCTACTTTAACTTAATTAACCAACATCCAAGTTTATGAGCACTTTTTCAAGTGTAGTAGAGTCCACAATATTTTTATCTTCCTGATAGATATCTATCAAACATTCATAACACAGGTTATTAATCACACGAGGGATACCTTTAGCCTGCTGAAAGATATCATTGATGACATCATCAGTAAATAAATCGTCAGTTCTCCCCGCTTTTTCGAGATGATGTTTAATATAGGCATTCACTTCATTTTTATCAAGACCAGAGATGTGATACCTGAAATTGATTCTCTGATTGAGTGCCTTCAGGGAATTGAGTCGAATGGTATCACAGAAATCCGGTTGTCCAACAAAGATTAGATTCATAGGTGATAGAGAATCGAACTGAAAATTGGTAAAGAGTCTGAGTCCTTCCAGAATTCCTGGTTTTAAGAGCTGAGCCTCATCGATAACAACCAGAGTGGTTTTATTATATTCACTGGCATTCTTTTCAATATATGTTTTTAATCTTTCTACCAGTTTCCACTTAAAGTGACATGTTTCGAGTTTGAGTTGAGAAGCGATCTGGCTTAAGATGCCTTTAAATCCGATGGTCGGATCACAGATATAAGCGATATCATAGAGGTTTTTTTCCAGTTTTTCAATAAATGCTCTTGAGGCTGTTGATTTACCGGTTCCGATTTCACCGGTGATTACAGCAATGCCTCTTCTTTTCAGGAAGAACTTTAACTTATCGAATAGAAGTTGAATTTGAGATGAGATAAAAAGATCTTTGGCAGGTAAATTTTTGTCAAAAGGTTCTCTTGTAAGCCCCAATGCTTCAGTCAATGATAATTTCATGATTCAGTATCCTTTCTGTTTTTGAGATGGGTTTTAACAATACACTCCAGATAATAGGAAATATGCTGGTCATAGCCTTTACGAATAATGGCTTTCCCCAGTGCAGTATGGATAAGAGGTGGTTTGAGTGGGCCGTAACACTCCCATACCTTTTTTAATTCTTCAAGCTCATTTGGATGCAAGTCTTCGACCTTTCGTTTCAATACTTCAGCCATGACTTTTGAGAATTTCACGAAGGAGAAGTGGCTTTCCTGTTTTGATTTTCCAAGTATCACCTTTGCCTGGTGCCTCCTTTTTTTATGGTATTCTTCCTCAAGAAATGAAAGATGTTGAATGCCTGTAGTCGGCTTTTCTGTTGATTTATTTTCCTCTCTCTTTTTATTCTGATTCCATCGTGAGAGGTTGAATTGTTTTGCCTTACAGATGGGCTGTCCATCCAGGTAAATAAAGACTTCATCCAGATTGAAATGGTTGTACCGGACTTCTACAGTTTTATCAACAAGAAATGACGGGACTTCATATTTAAGGCCTAAAACAGAGATTTGTCCCAGTTTGTCGACTTTCCTATCTTTTCTCCAAAGGAAAATCTGCTGCAATTGTCTTTCATCGATTTTGCGTAAATGATTGCCGATATTTTCTTTCCATCTCAAGCCCGGTGTTTGTTTTGTAGTTGAATGTGCTCTCTGATGGTATTCAACTTCAAGCCATGACCAGAACTTATTGTTCAGTTTGTGAAGCTGATTGACCTTTTCATGAATTAATTCCGACAGGAAATCATCCCTTACAGTTCTGAAAAAACGTTCGATTTTACCTTTGCCTTCAGGACTGTATGGGCGGCATGATATTTTTCTGATGCCCAGTTCAGCACAGATGACATTGATCTGATTGGCAGAATAGATACTCCCATTGTCTACGTAAAAGACTTTAGGGATACCTCTTTTAATAATGGCCTTGTATAATGTGTTTTCCAGATGTGGAAGCCTTTCATGCCAGAAAAATTCACCATGCACAACCAGTCTGGAATAATCATCTATGATTGCCACCAGGTAGGTTTGTTTGGATTTCCCGGGCTGGTCCGGATCGGGAAGATATGGGCCGTACATCACATCCGACTGCCATATCTGGTTGGGATGTTCTGCCTCAAATGATCGAAATGTCTTCCTTGATTTCTTAAGCTTCTTATATGTGAGATCATTTCTCTTAAAGTGCTCATATAGAGTGCTTTTCTTTAAAAGACCGGGTTTTACCATTCCGTGTGTTTCCATAATATGAATGATTTTCCTGGCACTTCTGGCGGGTTCTTCTTTCTTCAGTTGGAAAGCTTTCTCCAATATCTCCCCCGATATTTTATGAGAACGCCCCATGTCCTCTCTGGTTTTTGGCTTTAACCCATCAAATCCTTTTGCTTTGAAAAGATGAAGATACCGTCTGATGGTGGATTCTCCTTTTGAAGATTCAGCAGATATCCGTTTTAAGAGTTCTCCTTTGACTCCACAATCCTCCTGTTCTGTCATCAGAAATGGGGTAATCAAACCATAACGCTTGAGTGCAATCTCTTCTCGTTTTTTATCATCCATTCTGGCCTCCTTTAATTAAAGTTGTTGATAGTAAAATAACGGTTTGCCACAAAATAGCGAGGCGGATAGTGTTGTTATGATCAGAATGATGATCAACTCTAAGTTAAAAGTAATGGCTGTGAGATAAAGCTGGAAGAAAATTTAAAACGCCAACAAAGGTTGACCCATTTTGTAGGCCAAAAAATGGTTTAGAAAGCAAAACAAATCGCTATTTTGATGCATGGTTCCATCCGTAAGACGTACTGCTTCAGCGAAAAGTTGTTCTGTTATCTTCAAGAAGCGCTTTAAAAAAAACTCTGCAGATGTGAATACCATGGGGTGAGCCTCTGAAACATCCCCGATTGATTGTTTTTCTTATCTCCGGTAGTGCCATAAGCGCTTGTTCCTTTAAGCTCCGAATCCACCTGTAGGCAGTGGAAATATCCAAAGAAAGATCAAAATGCTTCTTCCAATCTTTCGTGTCGTTTATGATGAATAATTCAATCAATGCCTTTAAGGCACCAATAGAGTGGCTTTTTCTGGCAAGCAGAAAGGAAGGTAAAATGTTGGTAGTACGACCACACCCTTTACAACGTATACGTTGAATAC
>CAYUXD010000304.1:0-3301 GCA_964448655.1 uncultured Eubacteriales bacterium | reverse complement strand
ACCCACATTTTTTTTGTAGGGGCTTGATTCATCAAGCCCGCACTTTCTTCTTTATTGAGTTTTAGCAATAAATCTTTCATCGAAAGTCAAATTATAATATCTTAATAACTCTTAAAAAGGAATATTTATTAAAAGGAAAAAAAAGGCATTTTTTTAACTGGAAGTCTTATTGAATCCATGTTAAAAAATGCATTATGAGAAATTGAGGACGGCTAACAATGAAAAAATTAAGATTCTTCAGACATTTTTTCACATTCTTGGTTTTTGGGCTCTTAACGATTGCTCTCCATCCTGCGGAGGGGGTAAAAAAAGAGAGCCTTATGATAAAAGGACTCTCCCAGCCTGTTGAGATCATCAAGGACGAGTGGGGAATCTCCCATATTTACGCTCAGAACGAGAATGATCTCTTCTTTGCCCAGGGATTCAACGTTGCCAGAGATAGGCTCTTCCAACTTGAAATATGGCGGCGGCAGGCAACAGGAACCATGGCTGAAATTCAAGGCTCTAAGGCTCTCAAGCTTGATATCGGCTCGCGTCTTCTCAAAGCCAGGGTTGACATGAAGCAGGAGATGAATCATTACCACCCCCACGGAGAAGAAATTATCACTTCCTTCGTCAGAGGGATCAACACTTATATAGACTTTACCAGTAAAAATCCAGACCTCCTTCCTCTTGAGTTTCGCCTCCTGGGCCTTAAACCAGGCCATTGGACTCCAGAAGTCGTCGTCTCCCGCCATAACGGGCTCTTCCGGAATGTTAGCTCTGAAATTGCCTTTGCTCAATCGGTTAATATATTAGGCGCTCAGAAATTAAAGAACCTGCTCAACCTTCACCCCGGCGATCCTTCACTCCAACCAGACGAAGGAATCGACCTTGGTATTATCTCAGACAATATCCTGGAACTTTATTATGCCTCGCGGGCTCGCGTAAAATTCGGACCCGAGGACATCATTGACCCGTCTTACAGGATAAATCAAACTCCATCTCCCCCTCTTGCTCTCATCCCTTCTCTGATTGGACAAAGAGGACAGGATGCTTTTTTCATTTACCAGAAAGGATTGTGTCCCCTTTTTGTTCCTCCTTCCTTGGCTGCACAACTCCATCATGAAATGGATTTGGGAAGTAACAATTGGGTTGTCAGGGGAAAACTCACCTCTTCCGGCCAGCCTATGATAGCCAACGATCCCCACCGCAGCCAGCAAATTCCCTCGCTAAGGTATTTGGTACACCTTGTTGCACCAGGCTGGAATGTGATCGGAGGCGGAGAGCCTGCCCTCCCTGGCGTGTCCATCGGCCACAATGAACACGGCGCCTGGGGACTCACCATTTTCCCCGTAGATCAGGAAGATCTTTACATCTACGAAACCAACCCGGCTGATCACAACCAGTATCGATATCAGGGAAATTGGGAAAACATGAAAATCCTTCGAGAAAAAATTCAAATAAAGGGCAAGTCCCCGGTCACCATAGACCTCAAATTCACCCGGCACGGTCCGGTCCTCTACGAAGATAAAAATCACCATAAGGCCTATGCCTTGAGAGCAGCCTGGCTTGAGATCGGAGCAGCCCCGTATCTGGCAAGTTTGCGAATGGATCAGGCCCGAAACTGGGAAAAGTTCAGAGATGCGTGCAGCTTTTCCAGAACTCCATCAGAAAACATGGTCTGGGCCGACGTTAAGAACAATATCGGGTGGCAGGCAGTGGGAATCACGCCGCTTCGCCAAAACTGGAACGGGCTCCTTCCAGTGCCAGGGGATGGACGGTATGAATGGGAGGATTATCTTTCTATAAAATCTCTGCCCCATGCTTTTAACCCGCCTGAAGGCTATTTTGCCACAGCAAACCAGGATAATATTCCCCCAGGTTATGCCTACGATGTAGGATTTATATGGACTGACCCTTATCGTTTTTCCCGAATTCAGGAGTTTCTAAGTTCAGGCCGCAAACTGGCCATGACAGACATGATGGAGCTACAGCAAGATGTCCTCTCCATTCCAGCCCGAACACTAGTCCCGCTTCTAAAGGGGCTCCGCTCAACTGATGCCAGGACTCAGAAGGCACTAAAAATGCTTCTCTCTTGGGATTATGTGATGTACGCGGATTCTGTTGAGGCAGCCATCTACATGAGCTGGGAGAGGCAACTTTCAAGAAATGTTTGGGACCTTTATATTCCGGAGGAAGCCCGGAAAGTTTTCCCGTCCCGCTCTCTTAAAAAAATGATTGATTTCCTGAAAGCTCCGGATAGCCAGTTCGGACCCAATCCCGCCTCTGCCAGAGATGCTCTTCTGATCAAGAGCCTCGAGGAAGGAGTTTCAGACCTAGTTAAGCGCCTGGACTCGGATATGAGCAAGTGGCAGTATGGACAGGAGAAATTTCACCACATTAAAATCGGGCATATGCTCAGCAACGCTGTCAAGCCTGAACTTCGCGCTGAGCTTGATGTCGGACCTTTACCCAGGGGAGGAAATAGCTATACAGTGAATAATACCTCAAGCGGTTTTAACCAGACCTCTGGTGCCTCTTTCCGGATCATCGCTGATCTGGGAAACTGGGACAACTCCCTGGGTACAAACAGCCCCGGGCAGTCAGGGAACCCAAACAGCCCTCACTATGCTGACCTCTTTGACATGTGGGCCAAAGGAAAATATTTCCCGATCTTTTTCTCTCGAAGCAAGATAGAATCAGCTGCTGAGAGGGTGACACTCCTCAAACCTGGGGTCAGACTTGCAAAACTTGAATAATTTCGGTCAGACCTTTTTTATTGTAGAGGCTTGATTTATCAAGCCCACCTTTTTTATTGTAGGGGCTTGATTCATCAAGCCCACCTTTTGATTATGCGTAAGGATTTAATTTATTTGTAGGGGCTTGATTCATCAAGCCCGCTCTTTTCGCTCCTACAAACAAATAAGGTGTGTTTGATAAATCAAACATCCACACAACATGTGGAAATTGAAAATATCAGCTTATTATTTTCCTTCGCCTGCCTTTTATTTAAAGAATCTCCCTCTTAATCTCAAGGCTACATTTACTAGGCTTATGAGAACCGGAACTTCTATAAGAGGACCAATTACAGTTGCAAATGCTTCTCCAGAGTGAATCCCGAATACTGCAACAGCGACTGCGATAGCCAGCTCGAAATTGTTGCTTGCAGCAGTGAATGAGAGTGTCGTTGTTATTTTGTAGCCCGCCCCTGCCTTTCTGCCCAGATAAAAGGATACAAAAAACATTATAACGAAATAAAACCCGAGAGGAATGGCAATTCTCACAACATCGAGTGGAATCTTGACGATATACTCACCCT
>CAYUXD010000303.1:0-3322 GCA_964448655.1 uncultured Eubacteriales bacterium | reverse complement strand
CTCGCATCAAGCTTAAGCGCCTCTATCCATCATATCAAGGTTGACAAAACACTAGTTAAAGAAAGGAAATATCGTCTTTCACTTCATGCTGAGAATGAAAGGGATGTAGGTCAAATTACACTTCGAGAAATAGAAGAAGCAATGCTTTCTTTGGAATGTAAAATTATCGAGGATTATCTTAATGACCCACGAGGTTCAAGTTGTTTGGTTTTGGGCTTTACTGCTCAAAATTTACCAATTCATGTTCTTTGTGGCATGAAAGAGCCAAGAGTCTTAATTATTATCACAGTTTACCGTCCGGACCCAGATCAATGAATCGACTGGCAAATTAGAAGAGGAGGATAGCCATGAGAAAGTGCTATTTTTGCAGAGGTGAAATTATAAAAGAGAAAATCCAACACATTCACCAATGGGGCGATAAAATTGTTCTTTTTAAAGCCATCCCCGCGGAAGTCTGTAAACAATGCGGTGAGGTATACTTTACTCCCGATGTGGTCGAAATGATGGACAATCTCACAATTCAAGCTGAAAAAACAAAAGAGAGTATCAGAGTGCCAGTTATTCCTTTTCCGGAGCTAGTGGAAGTCTAATTCCTCGATCTGCCTAAAATGTGGAGGACGCTTAAAAAAATTATCACCCATGAAGAAAGGTGGGTATGTATAAGAACAAGACCGTTTGTGTTGTTGTACCGGCTACAATGAAGAGAAACTGATCGGCCGGGTCATAGAAGCCATGCCCAAGTTTGCGGACAAAATCGTTGTCGTTGATGATGTAAACAACGGGAAAAGTAGCCTGTCCCCTTTTTATATTCCAGCTATTTAAAGATCGTATGCTCTCTTCAAGGAAGGCCGCCGAGGTAGCAGGGATGTCTATATCCGATTTTATGGATCTTACAAGAGAGCATAAGGTACCCTGGATAGACTATACCCAGGAGGAATTAGGGAGGGAGATAGAAGAGCGGAGAAGCTTGTCCAAAGAATAAAAGGTAGAGAATAGGATGATTGTAATTTAAAAGCATAGACATTCCCATTTTTAGACAGGATTGACAGGATGATCAGGATAAACAACCCTATTATCCATTAAACACTGAAAATTACTGAAATGATATGAGATTTTAATGTGCGTTCTAATTTTTCGGTTTGGGGCTTGGTGTCTTTGCGGCATGTGAATGAATTATTCAGGTTATGTGGACGGGTTTGAAAAGAAAAAAAATTAGGATAGGGGAAGGTTATGATTATCGAGTACATTAAAGAAGCCTTGAATAGAGCCAGGTATGAGATTATTAAAGATGAAGAGCCGTATTATGGGGAGGTAGCTGGCCTTCAGGGGGTCTGGGCCACTGGCAAAACCTTAGAGGAATGTCGCCGAAACTTGGCAGATGTTATAGATGGTTGGATTATAGTTAGACTTAGGAGAGGTTTGCCGATCCCTCCTTTGGGAGAGTGCATCATTGAGGAACCGGAAGAGTTAAAGGTTTATGGCTAAGCTTTCTCCAGTTTCTTGGTCGGATCTTGTTAAAAAACCACAAAAATTCGGATTCGAAGGTCCCTTTAGAGGTGGAAAACATCCGTATATGGTTAAAGATGATTTAGTTTTAACCATTCCGAACCCTCACCGAAAAGAGATTGGCGTTGATCTTTTAACCCGAATCCTAAAGCAAGCTGGGATTTCAAGAAGAGAATGGATTTAAATTGGAGATAATGGGCGGTCAAAAAATGTGGCTTAGCCTAAATTTTATGAACACTTTGGGGCTTGGTGCCTTTGTGGCAGATGAATAATTCAGTTAAACACCGAAAATCACTGAAATGATATGAAATTTTAATGTGGGTCTAATCTTTCGGTGGTTTCGGTGTCATTCGGTGTTTTCTTGGATAATTTAGGATAAAGAAATCCTGTTCATCCTGTCAGAAAAGTCCCGCCGGCTTGGGGCTAAGTTTAGATAAAAAAAGGAGTGAAATGGATTCGTCTTCGAAAGGGAAAAATCCTGAGGTTTCGGTTGTTATCCCTATGTATAACGAGGAAGAGAATGTTCAGGCAACCCTCAGAGAAGTTAAGAATCTCCTGGAGGGTTTTAAGAGCCACACCTGGGAAATCTTAGTTATCAACGATGGAAGCATAGATAGGACCCTTGAATTGGCCGAAGAGATGGCGAAGGCTGATGATCGAATTAGGGTCATCTCCTATTATCCCAATATGGGAAGGGGTAAGGCTTTAAGAAGGGGGTTTGAGGAGGCAAGAGGGGATATTGTGGTTACTACAGATGCCGATCTAAGCTATGAGGCAAAATATATAGGAATTTTAGCAACGGAACTAATTGATAATCGGGGTTTAGACTTAGTAATAGGCTCACCGTATATGGAGGGTGGGGGGACTAAGGGAGTTCCCTTTTACAGGCTTTTGATAAGCAGACTGGGGAATAAGATTCTTGGTTTCTCCTTAGCTGGCAATCTGAAGACTACCACTGGTATCTTGCGTGCTTATAGAAAGTATGTAGTTGACTCCTTGGAGCTGGAATCTGATGGTAAGGAGATTCATTTGGAGATCCTCTCCAAGGCCTTGGCTTTAGGATATAAAGTGAAAGAGGTGCCCGCAGTTTTGACCGGAAGAGTGAAGGGGAAATCTAAGTTTAAATTCAGAACTACGGCTATTTCCCATCTTTTCTTCTCTTTCTTTGAGAAACCGGTGTTGATATTCGGCTTGATTGGCCTTTTATTTTTAGTGCTTGGTCTAATAGGAGGTATATACATCGTTATCCTCCGCTACCAGCGATTACTTACCCCAAACAGGCCTCTAATTACCCTGGTGGTATTACTCATCTTAACGGGGATTCAGATACTCTCCTTCGGTTTCATTGGCACTCAGATAGTTGCTTTAAGGAAAGAGATTTATAAGGTGCAGAGAGAAAATAGGAAATTGTGGCAAGAGGTGAGGAGGAAGTAAACCCTTGTTAGCACCGAATCCTAAAAAATGTTTGGGGTTTCTCGGGATACCACCAAGGTCCGAGGGAAAGGGATAGATCTTCCCCAAAAGCTTTCGGCGGCGGTTTCTTGAAGGCCAACAGGTCGGCAGATGTTCTTGATCTGGGGATTCTGAAACACCCCAAGTATGAAAATCGCGCAAAGGCGTCGCTACCGCCCCGAAGGCGGGGGGAGTTAGCAGTCGTTTGATAGATCTAAAAACTGATTTTTGCTTTTTCGCATCTTTTTCGATTTAGGCTAAGTTTTTTAGCAAAAACAGGTGAAATTATTGATACTCAGTAAGGGATCCATGTGCTGTTTCACAGAAACCTGGACAAAACAGGGGAAGAAAATGTTGCGGTTCC
>CAYUXD010000302.1:3101-3325 GCA_964448655.1 uncultured Eubacteriales bacterium | reverse complement strand
TGTTTTCTCTTATTTTGATAAGCGTAATATAAAATACTTTTCCTGTCAAAGCCAAAATTAAACGTGTTGATCGATGGCAAAAGCAAGAACAACTCTGGGTAAGAGGACAGGAACGGACAATAATCTTTGTATTGCCCATTTATCCTTTATTTTGTATCCAATGCAATCAAGGATTACTACATCTACTTTTTCTTGAGAAAAATTTTGGGCTATTTCTTTCCAGC
>CAYUXD010000302.1:0-3091 GCA_964448655.1 uncultured Eubacteriales bacterium | reverse complement strand
ACTTTATCTTTTTTCCATTTTTTCTTTGCCTCATCAATTTGACCTTCCAGGGGAACAACTACTCCAAGGCATTTTACTTGTATTATACGATTGATCAGGAACCTTAGAGAATTAAAGGGGAAAATGACGGATGGGGGAAATTCTGTTTTTTGAAAATCATGAGTGCAGAGTACTCCCACCACCTTCACCTTCATTTTTGTTCTCATTGAATCGATAGCCTCAGACAGGAGAGAGCTTATTTCTTTCTCGCTAAGTTGAACCGAACTGCCTTTCCTTAAACGAGTGACTAACGGTGTTTCCCCAGTTTTAGGCTTTAAGCGTCTAATTTCCTCAGGGCTGAGATTATCCAACAATCCTTTTTCCAGAATTTTTATGTGAGGAAGAAAAAAAGGATTCATTTCAGGCACCACGTCTTCCCGGGGAGACTGGCCGATAGTGAGAAGTCCAACTTTGACTAAAGCCATTCTGTATCCATTAGAAATAAAACCATCTGTTTTTGTCCAATAATTATCTTTTATCTAATAATTATGAGGAATTGTCAAAAAATATTCGCCTCAAATAATCATAGAGAATGGCAGTTTATTTGTTTCCCACGGTTTTTAAGTGCTCCAGAGAGCCGTAGAGGGAAATTAATCTCTGGAATTCTTTCTGATCATAAAAAGAACACTTTCCTTCTCCATAGGCTTTTGCCACTTCAACCACAAATCTGACCGCCATTTCTATATCTACCGTGTGATTGGCGCCGGTGGCGCATCCCGGGACAGCGACCTCAGTCGTAATCGCTACTCCAACCACCGGAGCACTGGTCGCCGTGGCTGGCTGCATAATACTGTTGAGATGGTAGATTTCATTTCCGTAGGGAATTATATCCTGTGTCGTAATAGGAAAAACAACAGGCAATTTGCCCGTTACTATCTGCATGATATCCAACAAATCTTCGCTCACTCTCAGTATGTAACCGTCTTTTAGGGTGGGGGAGATGGCAAAACCTTTACAGTTGATTACCCGGTTCCCTTTAGTCGTATCAATAGAGAGAATAGCCTCCATTCTTTCATCTACTTCGTATTTATTCATTGTCTCTATGGAAACAGGTGACCCCATAAAAGGAACAGGTTCATGAGGGATAATGGGTGAGCGGGGACAGAGATGGGTGGCGACAACGACGTCGCCTTTGAGTATATCTCCTTTTTTTCTCATTACAGCGATTTTTGCCGCCGCAGCCAAGGCTGTTATGGCCCCGTCAGCGTCAGATACAAGACCAATCTTATGAGGCCTGGCTCCTATTCCTCCCAGGCGACCTATAATTCCCAGGGTGGGCGCGTGATCCGTATTTGATATTCCTTCTCTCCCTCTGATGGTTATCTTCACAAATTCCGTCTCTCCCTTATCTTCTTTTATCTTTCGAGTTTCAATTTCTGATTCGTCTATCCCACGCTTCAAAAAGAATTCTTTTATTTCATCTCCCTTAATTACCGGAGTTTCCAGTAATTCGTAAACTTCGATTACTTGCTTAAAAGACATGGCTTACTCCTTTTCAGGGAAAATTTTCATCACCGTATAATAAAGAATAACAGAAGAAATGATTCCGTTAAAAGCAAAAACAGAAAAGGGGAAAATCTTGATGGTGAAAGGATGTCCGGAGGTAGCCCAGCCTATCAGGAAGGAGACAAGATAAACACCTAAAGCCTTATAGTTTACTTTGGAAAAAGTTCTTTCCCTAAAATCACGCGCTTTTAACCTTCTCAAGATATAATAATCGCAGATAAAAATACCTCCGATTGGTCCGATGCTCACGGCCAAAATTTTTAAGAAAAGTTCCAATCTTTCTAAAATGCCAAAAGCAGCAAACAAAGAGGCGAAAACACCCGCCCCGATAGTTACTATCCACCTTTTCGTCCGGAAAATATTATTCAAAGCCAGTACAGATGAATAGATGTTACTGTCATTGGTTGTCCATTGAGCTAAGAGGAGAACGAGGAAACCGATGAATCCCAATCCAAGATATTGGCTGTCGATTACGAGTTCTGGAAGTCTTTCGTGGTAAACCCCTGTATTCATGGCTAAGACAGAACCAACAAGGTGAAGGAAAGCACTGACCAGCATGGCCAGGGTTGCCGCCAGGAAGATATCTTTCATTCGGGGACGGGCGTAGCGGAATATGTCAGCACTAGTAATTGCTCCCACGATAAAACCTCCCGCTACTAGGGATGCAGCTGCTCCCAGAGTTAAAGGGTAGGGATCAGGCTTGTGGTTAAGAGCTAATGAAACCAGAGTTTCAGAAGGCAGGAAATGAAAGCCCATTTTTATTAGTCCCCACAAAAAGATTACGATCATGAACGGAGAAGCCATCCAGCTGAGAGCACTCAAACCCCGGATACCAAAAATAGCAGGAATCATCATCACAATTCCGCATAAAAAAGAGAAAAAAGGCAGCGGGAAATCCGTTTTAAAATAGAATTGGATGGTTCGGGCAAAAAAAGCTGCCTGGACGCCAAACCAGCCGATAAGGGATAAAGCTATGGAAAGAGAGATTATGATTGCTCCTATTCTCCCGAAGGAAAAATTGGCTATCAAAGGTGTGGAAAATCCTGTTTTTGCTCCGATATACCCGGTAAGCCCCATCATGACGATGAGGATAATCTCTCCCAAGACATAAGAAAGCACCACGCTTGAAATTTTCCCCAAGCCCAAACCAATCATCATCCCCCGAAAAATGGCCGACATAACAACAGCTATCCCAATCCAGATAACTGCCAGGTTTATCCAGGTTTTTCTTTGAGTTAACGGGACAGATTCTAAAGAAAAATCCTCTAAGACCTGGGAAGCTTCCCTGCTTTTATTCATAGGTAATTAGTAAATGTTCATAGGTGATTAGTAAAGTAATATACAAAAAAGCAAGCCTCGTCAATTCTACTTTTGCTCTCTGACAGAAAGTGCTGTGGAGATGCAGGGAAATTATTGAAAAAAAAGGCAGGACTATCTATGTCCCAGCAACGTGATAATATCCGGTTTTAGCAAAGTGAAAATTTGACATCAAATTTTCCCTGTGCTATAAATTTTCAGCATAGGATGAGAGAGATTTATTTGCGGG
>CAYUXD010000301.1:0-3332 GCA_964448655.1 uncultured Eubacteriales bacterium | reverse complement strand
AAACGCATATGTTCATCAGACAAGTCAACAACCTGCATTTATTTCTCACTCCTTGGGTGATTTACAAATGTTACGACAAAGAGCCCCCAAGATTTCTTTAGCTCGAGCGATTTCGGTTAACGGTGTCAGGCTTTGCGAAGCGCACCGTAAGCCAGAAAAGGTGTTAGGCTGACAGCTCAAAGGTGGATCAACAGAAAGATACCCATTCGGTTGGACAGCCCTGTTAGAAAGCTTCGCATCTCTCAGGGTAAACCTAAGCTCATCAGGACATCTATGCATCAACCAATTCACTTTAGAGCCGAAAAGTCAGTCACTTTTCGGAAAGGGGGAAAATTTTTTGCTTGACTTAGGCCTTTTAAAAGGTATTAGTCGAAGGTGGCCTGATGGACTTTTCTCCCATGCTTTACCATCTTTTTGCTATACCCTCTCTTTCTACTCGTCTCCTTCATACACGAGTTTTCGGAAATCGGGGTCTTCTCGATAGTCTAGGAAGTCAGGGGCGGATTTTGCGTCAACTCTATTTCGTATATCTTTTTTGATCGCTGCTTTTAATTCTTTTAGCATATTCTCCTTGTCACCAAGCGCTGCAAATACACCAGCACGTGGGTACTTATGTTCTATTTTAGGTAAAATACCTTGAAGGATTTTCTTAGCTTCTTCTTCCCTCCTTAATTTCTTCAGAGCTATGCACTTGTTAATTACAGCTACATAAATTTCGGGATTTATCTGCAATGTTTTTTCTGCATCTGAAAGTGCTTCTTCCCAATTGCCAGTAATTAGAAGAGCATTTGACCTGTGTGTGAGCACGTTGGCTCGTGCTTCTGATTTTTCCGCTGTGTATTTCAATGCCTCACTGTAACTCGCAATAGCATCTTTTAACTTGTTATGATAAATAAGAGAGTACCCTTTTCTCCAATAGCCCCTAAAGTCATCTGGAGCTCGGTTTATCATCTGTTCAGACATCTCAAGGGCTTTCCTATACTGTTCTATCCACATATACGAGCTGAATATTCTTTCCATCATATTCAACTCACCAGGATTTTGAATCAGTGCCTTTTCATAATAAAGCAAAGCATTCTTATAACTATTACGCGCATATTCCCTATCTCCAAGGAAACGATAGGGGACAAGTCTATCGAATTCTTGTGTTGGTGCTTCCCCAGAGATGACTTGCTCAAATCCTTTGACTTGTTCTTCTAGTTTCGTGATGTCCTCTTTGATAATTGGATGTTTCACCTCCGCCTTCGGCAAAATAAATGTGTTCAACCTTTCGGTCGTTGCTTTATAAGGGTCACGGACGGCATTGGGTAATGTTAGCCCCAAGCCTCTATGGAGTTCTGCCATAAACTCATCGAAGCCCTCTATTTCAACCCAATATGTGTTTTCCCGCCGCATCAATCTCACAAGTTTTTTGCTCGCTTTATCTTCCTTTCTTCTACACCAGTATAGACCGTTAGGGAAGTGGCCCTCGGACCTAAGCACCATCTCTAAAGTGTCCATTATTGATCTATCATTCCCGCCATAACCAACTACAACCAGTCCATATTCCCTTGCAAACTGCATAAATTTGTCTCGCATATTATTTTCCAGAGCCTCCGTTTCTCTAACCGTATTCTTTATGCTATCGTAGAGGAAGTCGCCGTGAAGTTTTATGATTTTAGGACGAGCTGAAGTTACCCTGATATCAGCTACCGCAGAATCATGAGCACAGACTATGGGTCTTAAGTCTGCGTAAAGGAAACAGGCTTCATTGAGAAGGTCATCGAAGTTTGGCGTAAAGATAACATTGAAACAGTTATGAGCGATAATATTGGCTAGATAAATATAACCCCAAGAGGGCTTTGCATCTTTAACACATTCTTCGATATAAATCCGCCTCTGGCTTCGCTGATCGCAAACCTTCTCAAACAAGATCGAATATTCCTCTTCATCTTCATGCCAATCTTGCTTTTGCAGCCATTCTTCAAATGGCTCACTACTTTTCGATTGCTCATACAACTGGCGGCGCCATTCAACTATCATCTGGCTAGCTGTTTTCACACCAGAAGAAACTGATGCACCCGCTCCAATAAGAAGAGCAAAGTTTGGAGTTTCATTGCTCCGCCTGCCTATCAGATTAATGAGATGCGTTTTATCTCTTTTATTATGTTCTTCTAACATAGAACCTCCCTCCTTTATCCGTGAGCGTAGTTTCATCTAACACGGCGGCGGTAGGCGAATTTGGGCGGAGCAATAGCGGAACCGCTTGCCCGCCGCCTCCTTAGGCTAAATGATCCCCCTATTTTGCCCGTTGGCTTGCATTTTCAGCCAAGTTTGGTTACACCTCAGCTTCGTGGCGTTGCCAGCGCCATTTAGCCTATCTCTCTAGCATAAAAGAGGTCTTTGCAAAACAAAAATTTAGGTGAGTACCGCAAGGCACGAACCTTTTATGCTGTGTTATCGGCTGTCATCCAACAGAACTAATTTCGTACAACTCGGCAGTAAACCTACCGGATGGCTTGACTATCCCCTTTAAGATATCCTCTACAATTCTTGCTGATGACAAAGGCATTGATTCTTGTCCACAGTCTGGGCACACATACATAGTCAAATCCGAAATAACGATAGGCTCGCCGTTACGATGGAAGAGCTTTTCCCTTTTTCTTTCCTCCATGGAGGATAGACAACCATTTGGACATTCCACAATAATTACCTCCTACTCGCTGTAATAATGAATCCTGGTTTACAATCCTTTACTACAACCACAATATCACCTTTAGAAATTGTGGGTCATCTCTATTTTAGTTGATTCAAATGCCAGGGAAAGCCTGTTTAACCTTTAGGATGAAGCACCTTGTATCTAAGAAACCATATTCGTCTCAATAACTTATCTCTATTCCTTTTGTTCTAATTTCGTAAATCAAGGGAACCCAAGTATCTTCTTCATAAGACCTCAGCGAAATTGGAACTGGCTCTATTCTTGGATCTAACTTGCAGGCTAGTTCAAAAAGTTTGGTCCCCTCCTCATATCGGTCATTCCCAAAATCAGCGGAAACAATAGCAACATCAATATCGCTATACTCATGCATTTTTCCACTGACTTGTGAGCCGTATAAGATTGCTTTGGCAACTTTAATATTTTGCCTTTCAATAACCTCTATAAACTTCTTGATTTTTTCTATCGCAAGGTGACCGAAAAACAATGCACAGGGATATTTCCTTGTTTGAAAGAGACTCTCTGCTGTCTTCATATACCATATTCTGCCCCGTCAATCCAATATTTTACTGTCTTTTCTACATTAAGCCTCATTTAAATCCTTACATCCTGAAGATTCCAAACCTGTGGTCTGGTA
>CAYUXD010000300.1:0-3334 GCA_964448655.1 uncultured Eubacteriales bacterium | reverse complement strand
CTGATTCATTTCGCAAACAGCTATAATATCACCTTTTACAGCCTTGATCCGGATAATTACTTAAAATATGTCCTGCCTGATATCGCCTTTGATAATTATCCGAGACAAGTAGACATTGCAGAGATAAAGAAGAATGAATTGACCAATTTAAAATTTTTAGCGCTCGATACAGGGGGTGCTGCCATGCATGGCGCTAATAAATTTGAATATTTCCAGAAAATCATCGATAGAGATTTGTCTTGTTATTATGAATTGAGCTATTATCCGGAGAGAGATAAAGCTGACGGAAAGTATCATAAAATTAAGGTTAAGATAAACAGACCGGGAATAAAAAACCGTTTTCGCCAAGGATATTATGATTACTCCGATGAGCAAAGAGAATCACTCATTTTTGCCTCAGCTTCCTACAATCCTTCTCTGTTTAATCAAATACCGTTCAATGCTCGAGTGGTCCCGTTCATCCGAGGAAACAATGAATGTATCCTATGGATGAATCTCGCCTTGCCGGTGCAAGAAGTGATTCTCAAAGATAGTGATGCTCGTGAAATAAAAATCCTGAAATTAAACATGTGGCTTGAAGACCTAAAAAAAGAAGATACTTTCAGCACTCAAGTTAACATCCCTTTTGTGCTCACGCCTTCTTTCCTCGACAGGTTGAAGAATTCAAAATATTTTGGATATAACACGCGCTCGCAAAGATTGAAATTGAAAAAAGATAAATATCGTGTGATCTTTGCTCTTTATGATGAAAGCCGCGGTGAGATAGGGACCGTAGAACAAATGTTTGAGGTGCCATCATTGAAAAACGAGAAAGACCCAAAAATCACTAGTGCTGTTTTTGGGCAATTAGTCAAAAGCACGGAAGGAGGAATCAAGCCTTTTTCGATTTCTCAGGAGGATGGTACTCTTCAAGTCTCACAATTCAAGTTTTATCCTCTGGGATTGAATCAATTTAAACGAAGAGAAGATATCTCGCTATTCTTGCAGGTCTATTCTCCACAGAAAAAGGCTGCTTTTAAACCTCGGTTTTCTCTTGTTCAAAATGATAAAGAGAAAGGAATTTTGCTTTCCGAGGTTGTGGATGAATCCTGGAACAAAAAAGCCGGGATTTGGAATGTCGTGTTTAAGCTTAATTTTGAAAGTTTCTCTGAGGGAGATTATGTTCTCAGAATAAGATTGGTAGATTCTTCAATGAAACAGGAAATAGAGGAGAATCTCCAAATAAAAATTCTATAAATTCCTGCTTTTTCTTTCTTATTTTTCTCATAGTTGCTTTACGCTTTACGCCTGACAGTATTTGTCTTATGATTATTGAGGAGATTTTGCAATGAAAATTATCAGCGATTCCTTAAGCTTTTCAACACGCGGATTTTCTGACATGAAGGATCTAACCCAGGAGGTTTCCAAGAAGCTCTCTGAGAAAGGACTCCAGAACGGGATCCTCAACCTGTTTGTTCCAGGATCAACCGGCGGTCTGACGACAATCGAGCATGAACCTGGCCTCGTTGAAGACTTCTCTGAGTTCATGGAAAAAGTAATTCCCAGCAATGTCACCTATCATCATGATGCAAAGTGGGGAGATGGAAACGGCTTTTCCCATGTCCGGGCCGCACTCGTCGGAGCATCTCTTAATGTGCCTTTTTCCAACGGCTCGCTTAATCTTGGAACATGGCAGCAGATTGTGTTTATCGATTTCGATAACCGCTCCCGCTCCCGCATGGTGCTCCTCCAGTTCATGGGAGAGTAAGATAAATCGAGAAAAGCACAGGGCAGGTGAGAGAGTCTATATATGTTTATAGTTTACAGTTATATTTTTTAAATTATTTTAAATTTTTATAACTCGGAGTTATAATTTTAGTCTCCTTGGTTTATCGGGAGGATGGTACGTTTCATCCCCGGGTAAGCTTGTGTGGCAAAATATAGCCAGTCGAAGCTAATTTAATAATGACCGACATCAAAGACAAACTGGAACAACTTAAAAAAGAGAGGAAAGCTCGCTCCCGCTCTAAACCCCAGCTTGTAAAGGATGCCTGGGAAGAGATCGAAAAAACCGAGAACCTATCCGTCAAGGATAAACTGGAACGCCTTATCAACCTCACCCGCCAAGAAAAAACTCAGGAACCAAAAATCCCGCCCTTCGAACCTCTTAAAAGGGAGCCCCTTCAGTTTTTCGAAAACCCATATCCTCTGGACGTTAGATACGGAAAAGTAACAATATCTTCAGGATTGGAGATAAAAGGGAACATTCTCACCTGTCTAAGCAAGGAAAGCGCCTTCGCCAACCTTGATCTCTCCACAGCCCTCTTCATCGACCTGGAAACAACTGGTCTCTCCGGAGGGGCAGGAGTTGTCGCTTTTCTCGTGGGTCTGGGTTTCTACAGAGATGATAAATTCCATGTAGCCCAGTTTTTCCTCGGAGACCTCGCTGAGGAAGAAAGGATGATTCAGGAGCTTGGGCAGTTTTTTTCTCAGATGAACTTTCAATCAGTAGTAACATTTAACGGAAAAGGTTTCGATATGCCCCTGCTCGAGACAAGGTTCATCCTCAACAAGCAGCCTTTCATCCTCGGTGAACTTCCTCATCTTGATTTTCTCTATTCAGCCCGAAGTCTCTGGAGGCATAAGCACGAAAGCTGCCGGCTTTACCATCTTGCCCGTGAGGTCGTTGAGGCAGACCGCTCAGAAGATATCCCTTCAGCCGAGATTCCCTGGAGATATTTTCAATATCTAAACACAGGGAATTTTGAACTGATTGAGCCTATCCTCTACCATAATCAGGAGGATATTCTTTCTCTGTTAGGAGTTATAATTGTCGGCTCTTTAATCTTTTCTGAAGAGAAAGAAGAGAAACTTACAGATGCCATGGACCTCTACGGTGCAGGAAGAGTGATGGAAAATATAGGAGAGGCCGAGAAATCTGTTCATTTCTTCAAGCGAGCTCTTGAGGAGGGATTATCGGATGAGTTATCGCTCATGGCCAAGAAAAAAATTTCTTACTATTTCAAGAAAAATCAAGAGTGGAAAACTGCTGTTTCGTTATGGAAAGAGATGACCTCTTCAAATACACAATCTAAAGATCAGCTTCTCTCCTTCAGAGAACTTGCCATGTACCTCGAACACAGAGAGAAAAAATACGAGGAGGCAAGAAAAATAGCAGAAGAAGGGTATGTCCTCTCTCTTGACTTTTCCTCTTATTACGAGAAAGATTTCGCCCACAGACGGGAAAGGCTAAAGAGCAAAATCCAAAGACAAAAAGAAAAGCAGTAACATGTAGGGGCTTGATTCATCAAGCCCACCTTTTTAGACAATGGAGATCACATTGTAGGGGCTTGAT
>CAYUXD010000299.1:0-3357 GCA_964448655.1 uncultured Eubacteriales bacterium | reverse complement strand
GTGCGGGCTCGATGAATCAATGCCCTACAAAATAATCATGCCGCTACAGAATTGACTATTTTCTAGGTAATTCAGCTTAAATTTTAATCTCTCTTTTTCCCTCATCCAGGACAGCGGTTCTAATTTCTCCTCCGCAATATTTTGTAATCAACCCGCTTAAATCCCTCTCAACTTCTTCCAATTCTTCTTTCGTCGCAGGAGGGAGCGCTTCGATAACCAGAATTACATCTTTAGTCTCTTCTGTCATTTTTGTTTTATCACATTCCCTCCAGTTCCACCTTCGACACAGAACCTCTTTGCTGTCCGCATAGACGACTTCTCCCTCTTTGGCATTTTCCATCTCTTTGGAATTGAGGGCAGTGAAAGGCTCATCTCCAACGGCAAACTTTAAGATAATATCTCCATCCACTTTTGCCATATCATCTCCCCCAGCAGGGATCATGCGCTTTATGGAAATATAGTTGTATAAATCAACGATCTTATTTATGTGTCTTAAATCAAGCTCTTTCAAGATCATTCGATAAAGGCTTTCAACCGAGCTCTTGTATTTCTTAGGCTTGGCTCCAAAAGACGAATAAGCCCCCCTCCAAGAGCGGATTTTTGGATGCTGAGAGAGTGTCTCAGTGTCATAATTCTCTCTTATTTCCTTTTCTTTTTCTCGGATCAAGTGCATGATTTCATCGCTAAAGTCGTGGTTATCGATATTTCTGGCAGTTACAACTCCTATTTTTAACTCTGGAAACTTCTCAAAGATCCTGGTGTCGATCTTAAATTTCATCATTCATCTCCTGAAAATTGCGACCTGGTCCAGCGTTAGTAGAGCAAGGTTTCGCAGATTGTACTGAGCGAAGGGAAAAATCGTCTTCTCTCCTTAAATCTTAGTTCTGTCTATCTCCCTGATCAAAATGAATCACTACCTTCAAAAGTGCAAACAAAAATTACTTTAATACTTCTGCTGCTTTTGTTTTTATCAATTCCCATGCTTCTTTTACATGGCGTTCCTCGGTGGTCCTCGAGCCGATTAATAACCGAAGCACGTATTTTCCCCTTAAAGAAGTGTGCGTCAAAAATACTTTTCCAGTCTGGTTCAGGTTCTCAAGAAGCCGTCTATTCAAATCATTGAGAGCTTGTTCATCCCGCCCATCATTCAAACGAAAACAGACTAAACTCAAGCTTACTGGCGCCATGAGCTCAAAATCTTCATGCTTTTCTACCCATTCTTTAAACCTCTGGGCTAACCGAATATGCTCCCTCACTATCTTTTGAAGCCCTTCCACTCCGTAGGAGCGAATCACAAACCAAAGTTTAAGGGCCCGGAATCTTCTTCCCAGTTGAATGCCCCAATCTCGAAAATTTTTCACCTGGGCATCCAGCCCGGTCTTTAAATATTCGGGATGAATCTCGAAGGTTCGAATCAACACTCCTGGATCTTTGACAAAATATGCCGAGCAGTCGAAATTTGTAAGCATCCATTTATGAGGATTAAAGACAAAAGAGTCCGCATACTCTACTCCTTCAAGCATTGACTTTTTCTCGGGGAGAAGGGCGGCTGTTCCGGCAAAAGCGGCATCAACATGGAGCCAGAGGCCATGACGGTGGCAGATCTTGCCTATGGCGGCTAAAGGATCTATGGCTGTGGAGGAAGTTGTTCCGATAGTAGCCACGACACAGGCTGGCTGCAAACCTCTTTTTTTATCCTTCTCTACTGCTTCTTCAAGCTCGGAAGGTATCATGGCGAACGACTCGTCTGTGGGGATATAACGGAGATTTTCGCTGCCGTAGCCAGCGATTTTAACTCCTTTCTCGATACTTGAATGAGTTTCTTCTGAAGCGTAGACGACCAGAGGTTTCTTCAGTCCTTTTTGGTTTGCCTCAAAATTAGTAGCCTTTTCCCTGGCTGTAAGCAGAGCAACCAGAGTTGCGGTAGAAGCTGTATCCTGGATAACTCCCGCCATCCCTTCTGGAAGGCCCAGCATCTGGCGCAACCATTCCAGAACAACTTCTTCAAGCTCTTCTGCAGCTGGAGAGGTCTGCCAGATCATACACTGGGCACCGAGTGCCGCGGTCAACAATTCTGCAAGAATGGAAGGAGGACTGTTTGTGGCGGGAAAATAAGCATACCAGGAAGGATGCTGCCAGTGGGTAATTCCCGGCAGTATAATTTCTTTAAAGTCATGGAAAAGTTTATCCATGGGCTCCCCCTGAACCGGCGGTTCAGCAGGGAGTTTATTCCGAATCTCACCAGGTTTAACCTGAGAGAGAACAGGAAACTTTTCCAGCCCGGCCATGTAATCAGCCACCCAATCTACGAATTTATAGCCATATTCCTTGAATAATTCCTTATCCATAATGTCACTCCTTTTCTTCAGAGAAGAAACTCTCTTTCTTTCACGATAGCCTTCTGGGTCATTCTATAAAATATAATTCTGCTAGTCAAAAGGGCCTAAGGAGGAGAGCCTTTTTTTCATTGTTCTGAAAATACGGCCTTAAAGGCTTGAATTAAGGCAAAAAAGCGCCAAAAGATGGTCAAAATGATGAATTTTATAAAATTAGAAAAAATATGTTGAAATTTTATTATTATTTATGATATAATATATGTTAATCTGGTTGGGACCCAAAAACAAAATCAAAAGACAGTTGCTTTTCTATCTTCCTTCCCTTATAAAACCCAAATAATTCTCTGGCATTTTCCAATTTTTTTTATCAGGAAACATTACTCTGGCAATTAATAAAATCTAAAACATCTCCGATGAACTTTAATCATGTGCTTTAAGAAAATTTCTAAAATTGATAACTATTCAGCCAAACTTGCAACTTTTCTTTGAGATTTAGCGTATTAATATATGGAGAACAAAAATGAAGCAGATAGAAGAGCAAATCAACAGGAAACCCCTCCTTGGTGCCCCTCCTTTTTTCAGGGAGTTTAAAATAAATCCCCTTATTTACTGATTTATCCCCTTAAACAGGCTGTCATTTTTCTCCCAAGAAAAAGACAGCCTGTTCTCTTTTATTAGCATAGGGGTCACCCATGAGAAGGGGATTGTCAGGCCTTATCATTGGCATGTCTGGATAATCAAGGGCAGAAAAATTTCTCTTCGATAAAATGGGGCCTGGCCCCATTTTCTCCACTGAATATCCCGCATTTTGTTATAAACCAAGGGAAGCATTTCCATATCCGTTATAACTCATTGCGAAGGCATAGGTTTTGGGAAATAGCTGCAGCGACCATTGAAGATTTAGCCTTCGGAATTCTCTCTTCGAGGGAACCCGACAGAGTCGGGCGGCGAGTATGTCTGAGCAGCGCGAGTTACGCAGCCGCCGAGAAGAGCGAATGGAGAATGGCGTTAAAAATCTGAA
>CAYUXD010000298.1:0-3368 GCA_964448655.1 uncultured Eubacteriales bacterium | reverse complement strand
AGTCTTTCGTGTTTTCAGGTATTTCTGGGATTAAAAGAAGATCTGGTCGGAAAAATCGGGATTAAAGACACAGAGATCTTCTATGAAACAAGCTACGATATTGAAGCCAGCTACAAGGCAGTTCTCAACGCAGAACTGGAAAATCCTGGATACGGCCTCATGCTCTACGATAATCTTTATAAAGACTATTCTCCCAAAGGGAAAAACACACTGAACATAATCTCCCTGCAGGGCTATGACCACTGGGAGAACTACGAAGCTGACTACTGGAAGGGCAATAAAAAGGCCTACCGGGCAGAAAAGGAGCGGATGGCTGATATTCTGATTGACAAGGTAGAAAAAACACTTCTCCCGGGTCTCAGAAAAGCAATAGAGGTCAAGGAAATCGGCACCCCCTTAACAAACGTCCGTTACACAAAAAATTATCGTGGAGCGATATACGGGTGGGATCAGACCTTAGACAACTCTCCCCCGAGGCGGCTTCCACATAAAACCCCGATTAAAAACCTGTATCTATCCGGAGCCTGGACAAATCCTGGCGGAGGCTACAGCGCCGTAATCGGAAGCGGCCTGGAATGCTTCGGAGAAATTATGAATGAATGGGAGAAGCAATAAGCAAAGCTTTACTTTACATACAATACAATGCAAGCAAGGAGAAATTTATCCTTGTTCCGCAGGATGACACTCGCAGACTGCCCATCTCCTGCAATCTCAACACGATAGTCCACATCTTTCTTCATATGCTTTGGTAAGAGTCCTACTTTCTTTATCGCCGAAAGGTTAAAGTCTTCGGCTCTCAACTCGATGGCATCCGTTTCACGGAGGTCGACTCTGTTCTGAAAGTCTTTGAAGCTAACCTCTTTGATTTTCATTCCTGAAAGACCGAGAAATGTCCCTTTTATCTTTCCATTCGCTTTAAGCTCTCTCTTGATGTCTACAAGGTAATAAACGGAATTTAACCTTGAGTCTAAATCCGTGTTCTGGCCTTGTAAATTTGCTACTTCTTGATTCAGGGAGTCAATCTGAGATTTGAGTTCTTCCCTTTCTTTTTCCAATTCTTCTATCTTCGCCCTGAATTCCATGCTCTGTTTTTCAATCTCTTCTTTGAGCTTCGCTATTTCATTCTCTAACTTTAATTTTTCCTCTGCCATTTTCGCAGTATCTACCCTAATAAGAGAGCCAGGGCATGCTTTCGCACTTCCTTGGAGAACAAAGCTTCCATACTGTCCCTCATCCATAAAATTCCAGACCTTAAAACCAACAAGGAGCGGATGCAAAAGATAAGCATTAGCCAGCATTCTCTTAGCTTCTTCAGGAGAAACTCCTCGTTTTGTTGTGAGATAATCATAGCCAATTTGCCAATGACTATCTCCTGGCTGCACCACGTATGATGATGGAAGTCCTCTCTGGATGCGGGCGTTCTCTTCATTCAATCGACTGATTTCAGCATCTTTTCCAGCCAGGTCTTTCTGTAACTCATCCACTTTTGCCTGAAGATCTGGAACCTGCGGAGTCGGCGCTACTGCTTTCTTTTTGCAGGAAATTGAAAATAAAGCTCCAATAATCAAAATAAAACAGAGAACCAAGACCAGCGAATTTCTCATTGAAATTCTTTTTTTTATTTCTTCCATGATGCCCTCCTGTGTTTTTTACATTTTTATCAAATCAGCGAGAATAAATCAAGCAGTAATAAAGTAAAAGAATATGTCTGGAAAATAGCATCCAAATGAAAAATGTGGAGTTAAATCCCCTAGCCTCGCTTTCTAAAAGAAAGTTCGACCAATTTACCCACTATATAACCCAGAAACATAGCCCCAAGGATAAGAATAACTTTCTGAGCTGAAAACTGCCAAAAAATAATTCTGAAGTTAATATAATCAGAATTCTGAAAAAGAACGATAATAACGACAACCAAAATTAATGTTAGAAGGGTTAATGCTTTGTGCTTTCTTATAAAATTAAAAAAATTCATTATCTATATACTCGCTCTTCAAATTGGAGGTGGAATTATCATCCTGATAATCAAAGGGGGCTCTTATTCTTTAAAACTGAAGCCGCACCTTTATTGTTTATAATTATAAACTTCTATTATTTATAATTATAAATTTAAATACGCCAGGTAATAACTAGCTCTATCTCTATTCTTTCTTGGATTTGATTTTCTCAGTGAACTTACTTTTCTCCCAAAGACTCGTAACTAAATCCTTGCTTCCCAATCCAAAGGCAATAGCTAAAGCCAAACACAGCGCTCCAAATAGAAGAAGAAAGGTGTTCGTGACGAGATCGGAGGCGATGCGAAGCTGGTTAAGAACTATAGGGACGATAAAAACAATCACAATAGCGTAAGCAATATTCCCAACAACATCCGGTTTCTCGATTCCAATATTTCCAGCCAGTACTTGAACTAACCCTGATACAAATCGAGCCAAATAAAATCCAATGATTAGGATAACCAAAGCTACGAATATATTCGGAAAATACAGCAGCAATTGATTAAGAACATCGGAAACCGCAGTAAGACCTACTGAGTTAAAAGCAACGATAAACGTAATAATAATAAAAAACCAGTAGGCAATCCGACTAACAATGTTTACAGCATCTCTTTTTAGTCCTCCCTTTTGTAGAAATTTTTCCACTCCTGCTTTCTCGGACAAAATGTGAATTCTGGCCACTCGGAGAAGTTTTTGAATAAGAAAGGCAAATAGCTTTGATAGCAACCATCCTATAATTAGGATTAAGAGGAATCCCACTATTTTAGGAAGAAGTCCGCCTACTATCTCAGCAATCTTTAGCCAAGCAGCTTGAAGAGGAGCAGTAACATCCTTTACAAATTCAGGTTGATTAAAAGTGGAAATCGTCAGAAATTTCATATTATCCTCCTTTAAAAATTTTTGCAAAAAAAGTTTCTATAATCCTTCTTAAGCCCATCTCTTTCTTTCAAAATATATAATCATTAAACCTGCAATGGGAATTATAAAATGCTTGCCCAAAATCTCCCGTTTTTAGTCGCTGCTCAGCAATAACCATATTTTTCATAATGAGAAAACAAAAGTCAAGTTATTTACTTCTCTCAAATTCTCCTTCAGGTTTTTTTAGGAAAAACTATGATATTTTGAGTTTTACCAGGCTGTTGTTTTCTCCAATTTTTGACCACTGAAAGTAGATTCATGAAATCCATGGATACTCCCTCCTTAATTTTTATTCAGAAAAATACGCAATTACTTAACATTATCTATTAGCAAGTTTACAAACTCTCTCTTTTCATTCCAGCGGCTATGAATCCAAGAAGGAATCCTATAAACGCTGTTATCGCTAGTTATCGCTATAAGAATGATACAAAACATCCTGATTTTCCAAAAAAATAACTG
>CAYUXD010000297.1:0-3375 GCA_964448655.1 uncultured Eubacteriales bacterium | reverse complement strand
ACCGAGATGATGTTGAAAAAGGGCGTCTAAAAGTGCTTTCTCATCTACGATTGGTCCTCGCGCGGCATTGATGAGAATAGCGTCTTTGCTTATCAAATTTATTTTTTCTCTGGAAAGCAGATGAAACGTTTGAGAATTGAGGGAAGCATGGATGGTGATTATATCCGCGGTGGATAAAAGTTTGTCTAAGGGAAGAGCTGATGCTTTGTATTTTTCCTCCTCCTCTGGAGTTAGTCTATGTGGATCAGAATACACGATTTCCATACTGAAGGCCTGAGCCCTTAAGGCGACTGCCTTGCCTATCCGGCCCATGCCTATAATCCCAAGGCGCTTTCCGGTGATTTCCTTCCCTAGAAAAAGGTCCAGCTCCCAGCCCTTGAATTTCTTGCGTCGTGTGAATTGATCAGCTTGAGGGATTTTTCGGGCAACAGCCATGATAAGAGCCCAGGTTAGGTCAGCTGTGGTTTCTGTCAAAACTCCAGGAGTATTGGTGACAAGAATCCCTTTTTTCTTGGCCTCGTTGATGTCAATGTTGTTATAGCCCACAGCACAGTTAGCAATGATTTTTAAAGAGGGTGCAGAATTGATGACTTCTTTATCGATATCATCCACAAGAAGTGAGAGAAGTCCTCCCTTATTCTGGATTTTTTTTATAATTTCCTCTTTTTTTATATTTCTCTTTGTGGTGCCTATTTCGTAATCCGTGTGCTCCTTGAGATAGTCAAGAGCCTCGGGCAGAATTTTCCGTGTTATTAATGCCTTTGGTTTCATGCTGTTTCTCCTGGCTCTTCATGAAATTTGCTCACCGCTTCTGGTCAATCAAGATAACAGAAAAACAAACAGGGGGTCAAATAGTTTGGCAATCAATCCGCACACATATATAAAGGTGGGCTTGATGAATCAAATCCCTGCAAAAGAAGAATCAAATCCTTACAAAGAAATCAAACGATACAAAGAAAAAAAGGTGGGCTTGATAAATCAAGCCCCTACAACTGGATCAAACCAATATAAATTAATCGAACCATAATAATAAGGTGGACCTTGATGAATCAAACCCCTACAATAATAGCGGATTTGATGGGAAATGGGGCCTGGCCCCATTTCTTGGCCTCATTTTAGGCCCCATTTTCTATAGGTCTCCATTTTCTCTCCCTGTGCTTAAGGTGACCTCTTTACTTAACATTTAATTCAATTAGAATAAAAGCATGAAAAAGAAAAATTTATCCTTAAAAGATATCTTTCTCGAGGATGAAAGATTCCGTATCTCTTATTATTTTTTCCTGGAAAAGCTGATCCTTTCTATCCAGAAGGTAGGTCTCCTCAACCCCCCTCTTGTTGCGTTGCGGGACAAGCACTTTATTCTTGTTTCGGGGTGGAGAAGAGTCCTCGCTTGCATCAAGCTGGGTCTGTCTTCTCTTCCTGTCTTTGTTATCGAAGAAGAGGACGAGCTTAAGACCTTTTTGGCGGCCTTTTATGAAAATTTGGCCGCAAGGGAATTTAGCCTTCTGGAAAAGGCAGAAATACTGAGCAGGTTGAAAGAATTTGGAGAGGATGAAAAGAGGATCGTTAAGCACTACCTGCCTCTCCTTGAAATCCCTTCAGCCTTACCCAATCTTGAATCATACTTGGCTTTTTCTCGATTAGAATCAGAAGTAAAAAGAATAATTCATGAGAAGAATATGCCTTTCTCTTCGGTCAAGCTCCTTGCAGGATTTACTCCCCAGGCGAGGAAATCACTCTTGCCCTTGCTTTTGCCTTCAGGTCAAAACAAATTGAAAGGAATTCTTGAAGACCTGAAGGAAATATCAAGGAGAAATGATATTGCCCCCCAAAAAATACTATCCTCTAAAGAAATTCTGGATATTATGGAGTCTGGAAAATTATCTCCCCTTCAAAAGGCAGATAAAATCCGTCTTATTTTAAGGAAAAAGCGGTATCCGGCACTTTCCTCACGGAGAGAATCTTTTGATTCTTTATTGAAGAAACTCCGATTGCCCAAGACTATCGCGGTTAAACCCTCGCTATTTTTCGAGGAAGAAAACTTTTCGGTGAATTTCTCTTTTGGAAATAGCGAAGAGTTAAAAACCAACCTCCTCAAGCTTCAAGAACTGGCTTCCAGACAAGAATTCTCAGCGCTATTTAAACTTAAATAATTCTCAATGAGCAAATCGGAATACTTTCCTCAAAAAGTTTATGTAGAAAAAAAGAGTTTCGATTTTCCTCTAACGAAAAGAATCCTGAAGAATGTTGGCCCGGTTCCCAGAGAAGTCATCGATGATCCTCAAGAGGTGCTTGAAGACATAAAAGCTTCAAAGGATGTTATAGGTGTGGGAAAAAAGTATCTCTTGCTCACCCGCCAAAGAGGAGAATTCGTCAAACCCTGCCCCTGTACTCCTGGCTACCTTGGATGTAATTATTTTATCGTCAATATAGATCTTAATTGTCCTCTTGACTGCACTTACTGTATTCTTCAACATTATTTAACGAATCCCTTGATTACAGTCCACGTCAACCTGGAAGATTTGTGGAGACAGCTTGATATTTTTTTACACAGGAAAAGACACAGGGCACTACGCATCGGAACAGGTGAGCTTGGAGATTCGCTGGCCCTGGACCATTTAACTGAAAATTCCATAGATCTTGTTTCCTACTTCAGAAAAAAAAGAAATGCCATCTTCGAGCTTAAGACAAAAACTGTAAATATAAAAAATATTCTTAAAATAGAACCAGCTCCGAATGTTGTCATTGCCTGGTCTCTGAATTCTTTGAGAATAGCCCGTGAGGAAGAAAAGGGTGCTCCATCTGTCGAGGAAAGAATAGCTGCAGCCAGGAGAGTTTCGGAGAGAGGGTTTCGTATCGGTTTTCATTTCGACCCCATAATTCGCCATCCTGACTGGGAAGAAGGATATAAAGAGGTAATTAAGAAATTGCTGGCAACCGTCGACCCGGACAGGATTGCCTGGATAAGCCTCGGGAGTCTAAGATTCCCCGCCTCTCTAAAAACTATTATCGAAGAGAGATTTCCCAGGACGAAGATTATCTACGATGAATTTATAAAAGGGAAAGACGGGAAACTCCGCTATTTCAAGCCTCTTCGCCTTGAGCTTTACAAAAAAATTGTAGGCTTTATAAGGGAACGGGGAGGGGAGGATATCCCGCTTTATTTTTGTATGGAAAGTGAAGATATTTGGCGTGAAGCTATGGGATGGGTACCGAAGGGAGAGGAAAGCCTTGAGGCATATCTTTCCTCTCTCCTTAATTAATCAATGATGTAATTGATTCTTGATGCTAGATAGATAGAGATCTTTTAACCAATCTTCTCTGTTTTAATCTCAGTAATGATGCCCACTATCTCAACGCCAGCTGCTTTAAGGA
>CAYUXD010000296.1:0-3380 GCA_964448655.1 uncultured Eubacteriales bacterium | reverse complement strand
TTTTTTTAATGAAGATAGTGTTCGTTTTAAACTTTGAGGATCACGGAATTTTTCTGCTTGGTATGATGTTTCTGGAAATACAAAAGGCATTGATAGAGAGAGGGAACAATAAACTAATAATGAAAGATAAAATATTTTTTTCATTTTCCTAAAGCTAACGTCAAAGCTTACCTCTTGCAATGGAGCGTAGCGGAATTGCGGTCAGGTGAAGCGCCTTGTTATGTGGCATCCCTTTCTAACAAGAACAAACCATGTGCGAAAAGGTGCTATCTTATTTATTATAGAGCTAATTTTATTCTTTAAATTGTATTTGCGACTTGAAGTTTCTCTTTCTAGAGGCTCTGCTGATATTTTAATCAGATTAAATCCTGAATGAAGAAGCAAAGATTTTATATCTTTCTTGCTGAATTCGGTATGAAAAAAAACTTCTCTATCCCATTCCCCAGTTATGATTCGAGGTCTCAAAATGTCCGGGAAAATATTCCCTAAATAATATTCAATCAAAGAGAATGGATTTCTCATGTTGATATAGGCCCGGTTTGGCGTATCGAGGATAAGATATCCCCCTTTTTTTAGAACCCTGTTAGCTTCTTGCAATCCTCTTAATGGATCAAAAAGATGTTCTAGAATATCCGTAAAGTTTATAATATCGAATGTCTCATCAGAATAAGGTAAAAACAATGCATTCGCCAAATGTGCCTGACCATAATCAAGAAATTCCTCAACATATGATCTAACAACGTCAACACCATAATTTATAAAACCTGCTTTTTCGTATTCGATTGGAATAGGATTATTGCAATGCCCTCCACAACCGATATGCAAAACACAATTTCCTGAATGTTTAACAAGAGAAATGAAGCGCATTATAACTTTTGATTTTTGTCGAGTAAATTCCCTTTGCTGTAAATACTCCTCAGATGAATAATCATCAACCATAAATTCGACCCTTTCTTTTTCACTAGTCCCACATCGCTTGATGGTATTTTGTAATTTCTCTAATTTTACAGCCCATTCTCTGTTAAAAATATGGCGTTTGAAAAAAAGCTTTAAAAGTTTGTTGTGTTTAGGAAAAGTCAAAGATAGTATTTTGTATAAATTAAAGTATAAATGATCTAGCTCAGAAGGATAGCATATTTTGGGCATCAATTCATCAGAAATATAAAAATCACAATACTTTCCTAGGGAAGGATATGTTTGATGACATTGCTTACAGATTCTTGGAATAGTTATATCGATATTTTGAGCGAATGTCCCTAAACATTTAGGACAGCATACCATATTCAAATCATTTATAAATTCGGACATATCGAAATCCCTCTTATGATTAAAAAGGTGGTTATTAGAAATTTTATTTGCATAAAGAGTCATAAACAGTGAATATATATGTTTTTATAAATAATAAAGGGATTAGAACTGATCCAATGTAATCCGCTCCTCCTGTAACTAAGATTTTAAGCATAATGAGCTATGCAGTATTCGTTTGTTTCGTTTTTTTTTAAAATTGGCAAGCTACCGCCGTTAGCTTTAAAAGCAATTTAATTTTTTCTTCTCTCTGCACTACTTCGTCTGTTAGGTCTGCAGGCTCTATTTCGTCTATTCAGTTATTTTCGTCTATTCGGTCTATTCCGCTTGTTATATCTATTTAGCTCGTTTATTTTATTTTTTATTCAGAACATTCGATCCAAATTACTATTTGTTTGGTCATTTTGTAATATTGTCTTTATTTCTTCCTCTATAGAGATTGAGATTTTTTTTATAGCTTTGTACTTTTCCTTTATAAGATCGAACCTTCGGCTCATCTGGCTAATGCTGGATTTTTTTAAGGATTTGAAATAGGTGCTTATTTGCTGGTTATTCATATCTGAATATTTCTTTAAAAAATAAATCGCTGCATTACGCGAAAGAATAGTTTGATTAAACTTTTTCTTTTTAACTTTTAATGAAGACCAACTGGGCGATTGAGTCACTAATTCGATTATTTTTTTGGCAGGAATATCTTCATCTTTTTGTGGTTCAATTTGATTCAAATGATGTTTTTTAAGCACTTCTTTTTTAAAGTTTTCACTTCCAAGAATGATGCTTCCTTTTAAATTTTCAAATGGAGAGGCGATTTGTCTATTTAGACTTTTTTTGATGCATTTCTGATAGTTTAAAGATGCCTCATGGCTCTTCCCCTTGAACATACTCAACATGCAATCATAATCAATCCAGTCCTCCCTTTTTTTTCTATTGATATATCCAGGAAGGCTGCTCCATTTATATTGAAAGAGCGATTTTGTCACTCCATCTTTTTTGGGCAGTAGATGAAGGTAACAACTCAGCTCTACCAGATAATTCTTTTTCTCTATGACGAAGCACGAGTAGCGATCTTTAAATAATTTATTCTTGCGGTTATGGCGGCGATTAAAATAATTCGCATAGTTGCTTTTAATTCCATGCATAGATTTAGAGAGGTTATTTATGGAAGTCTCCATAAGAAAAGAATATCGCTTTGGCAAGAGAACATAGCCAAAGAAAGTGAGTTTACTTTTCATTCTTTGCTGACGAAAGAGATTTATAAAATAAAGTCTGTCTTCATCATCCCTAAATATATTTGTTCCGCTTTTTCCTTCAGAACTTATGTAATATGTTAAATCTCTGCCCTCTATTCTTGTAGCCTGAGCCATATTCCTTCCTTTCACACCCCAGGGGGAGTTTAATACTTTATTTATTCTGGGGGGATTTGTCAAGGCCTGAGAAAAAGTTTTTTTTATCCATTGTGACCGTTAAATTCCTTTTATTTTTCTAAATGAATTTTGGAAATTCTCTGAATAGAGCATTTTTGACTAAGGCTCTGATTTGTTGCTAATATTCAAGATCTTTAAAAGTGGGAATTTTAGATGGTTGACAGGGGGGGTTGGCTGTAATAAAATTCATAGGCAATTTTATTGGAACTAATGGAGAGGAAATCCAAATGAAAAAAATAAAGATTATTTTCATACTCTCATTTTGTATGGTTCTTATATATGGAATTTCTCAGTTAACTTTTGCCCGGGGGATATCGCAAAAGACCCAAGGTAGCGAGAAAGAAGAAAAAATCTATGCTTTTGGGTACGATATTTTCAGGCAGCTTCCTGAACCCATAACAGAAGGGCCAGTGGATGAGGAGTATCTGTTGAGCCCTGGTGATGAGATAATCGTTTCTATTTGGGGGCAGTTGAACGAAGAGTATCCCTTAGCTGTCAGTGAGGATGGTTACATAGATATTCCAGATGAAGGGGGGAGAGTTTTTACCAACGGAGTGAGTTTAAAAGAATTGAAGAAGGTTGTTACCAAGAAGCTTTCTCAGATTTATTCGAGTTACATTAATTTTGAGAATCCTGCCCGGAGTACAGCCT
>CAYUXD010000295.1:0-3388 GCA_964448655.1 uncultured Eubacteriales bacterium | reverse complement strand
GATAATCGGACTGCATTTTATCTATGAACATTACTTCATGATAAAGTCTGACCCCCTGAACCATGCCCGCTCAGCCTTTCTCACGGTTTTTTCACCGTACAGCCTTCACCAGGCAAGGAAACCCGACGAAGTCAGGCGGCGAGGGGGTCAGGCCTTATCATACGGAATGCCCCAAAGGCAAGAATGCGGGAAAATATCTTTTCCCGATGGCAAGGCCTGACCCCGGCGAGTTACGGAGCCGGCTGATCAGAGCGAATGGAGAATGGCGTTAAAAATCTGAATGGGAGCGAGGATATTTTCCAAAACCTTTTCTAATAACAGAATTGGAAGCGATAGCTTCCCCAACTTTTTTCTTGTCAATGCTCTTATTCTGAGATAGAATTTGTTGCATCAAAAATTAAGTTTTCTTAGAAAGGTTAAAAGTGTCAAAAGAAAAAGATAAAGTCAAAAGAGATGAGTACGAGAAGGCTCTATCTGCTTACAGTCAGGCCATGAAGTCGTTCCACAAGGGCGATTATAAAAAAGCAGATGAATTGTTAAAGGCTTTTTTAGATAAACATGGTTCTGAAAGAGAACTTGTTGATAGAGCTCAAATCTACCTCACGGTTTGTGGAGAACGACAGAGTAAAGAAAAAGTCTTATTGAAAACATTTGATGATTATTACCAATACGGAGTTTTCAAAACAAATCAAGGAGATTATGAGGAAGCGCTGAAGTTGTTAGAAAAGGCTCGAGAGATGAAACCTAAGGAGGGCAAAATCCTCTACTCATTGGCCGATATCTATTGCTTGAAGGGGGAAAATGAAAAGTGCTTAGAATATTTAAAAAAGGCAATTCAATTCGATAAATATCTCAGTATATTGGCCCGGAATGAGAGAGATTTTGAATCTCTTTGGGAGGATAAAAAATTTAAGTTGATCACTAGAATGGTATGAGAAAAGGCTTTTTCGCTCTGATTTTAGCTGCGGGCAAGGGAACCAGATTCAAATCAGAAATAATAAAGGTTCTCCACCCTATGTTGGGGAAATCCATGCTCCGCTTGGTGTTGGATTGTGTTTTCAAGCTCAGGCCAGAGAAGGCCTACGTGGTTGTAGGCAGTCAAAAGGAAGATGTTATGAAAGAAGTTCCTTCCGGTAAAGTCGAATTTATAACCCAGCAAAGACAACTGGGAACAGCTCACGCCGTCCAGGCAGCAAAAAATGCCCTGAACAAAGGAAAAGAAAAGGATGTTCTCATCATAAACGGTGATTTACCCCTGATGACACCTGAAACGCTGCGCCCCTTGTTGGCTCTTCACCAGAAAGAAGGAAACTCCCTGACATTTTTAAGCGCTGAGCTAGGAGACCCGTCAGGTTTTGGGCGTATTGTCCATTCTGGAGATAAAATTAAGGTTATTGAGGAGAGAGACGCCACAGCATCTCAGCGGAGAATAAAAGAAGTTAACGCTGGAGTTTATGTTTTTAAAATCAAGGATCTCCTTGAGGCATTGCCCAAGGTATCTAATAAAAACAAAAAAGGTGAATATTATCTTACGGATGTCACTGAGATACTATCTCAAGCGGGGAAAAAGATTGGCGTTTATAAGACAAGGAATACTGAGGATCTTGTAGGAGTAAACAGCAGGTATGAGCTGGCTAAGGCGATCGGAGAGCTTCGAGAGAGAAAAATAAAAATCCTTACAGAGAAGGGAGTGACTGTTTATGACCCCCTTACAACTTGGATTGACCTCAATGTCAAAATAGGACCGGAGACCATAATCTGTTCTTCTGTAATCATTGAAGGAAATTCTGTGATCGGAAGGGAGTGCCGGCTTTACCCGTTCGTCCATATTGTAGATTCTAAGGTAGGTAACCGTGTCAAGATTTTAAGCTCGACCATGATTGAGGAGAGTGTCATCGAGGATGAAGCCCAAGTGGGCCCTTTTACCCACTTCAGGCCTAAAACAATCATTAAATCGAAAGCAAAGGTCGGAAATTTTGTCGAGATGAAAAACACAATATTCGGGAGGAAATCCAAAGCAGGGCATCTTACCTATTTAGGAGATTGCGAGGTGAGAGAAGAGGTCAACATCGGAGCAGGCACGATTACCTGTAATTACGACGGCAAAAAGAAATATAAGACCTTTATCGACGCAGGAGTTTTTATTGGTTCAGGAACTGAACTTGTGGCTCCCTTAAAGGTGGGAAAAAAGGCCTACATAGGAGCGGGCTCAACCATCACCAAAGATGTAGCGCCAGAATCCCTGGCTGTAGCCCGGAGCAAGCAGATTGAAAAGCGGGGCAAGGACCCCAGAAAAAGAAGCAAGTAATGTGCGGCATAATTGGCTATATAGGTCCTAGGAGTGTAATCCCAATCCTGGTGGAAGGATTAAAGAGGCTCGAATACAGAGGCTATGATTCAGCCGGGGTTGCGGTGGTGGATGAAAAGCAGATAAACATAAGGCGAGTCCATGGAAAAATTGTAGCGCTTGAAAAGAGCTTGGACGAATCCCCTCTCGACGGAATATATGGAGTGGGTCATACTCGCTGGGCAACCCATGGCCGGCCTTGCGAAGAAAACGCCCATCCTCATCAGGATTGCACAGGTTCCGTGGTTGTTGTTCACAACGGAATTATAGAAAATTATCTTGCTCTAAAGAAGGAGCTTAAAAAAGAAGGACATACTTTTCGCACCGAGACCGATACAGAAATCATTGCTCATCTCATTGAAAAATATTTTAAAGGTTCCTTGGAGAAAGCTGTTCAACGTGCCGTTCAAGACCTCGACGGTGCCTATGCTATAGCAGCCATATCATCGCAGGATTCTGAAAAAATCGTAGCGGCAAAGTTTGGCCCACCTGTTGTTGTCGGTTTAGGAAAAAAAGAGTTTTTTATCTCTTCTGACATCAACCCTCTTCTAAGCTACACCCAGAAAGTTGTTTTTCTCGAAGACGGGGAGATGGCCGTAATCGAGCCAAAGGGGGCGAGGTTTTTCGATTTTAAGGGGAAGGTCCTGGAAAAAAAAGTGGACCATCTCTCCTGGAGTCCCCTCATGGCTGAAAAAAGCGGGTTTAAACATTTTATGCTCAAGGAGATATTCGAGCAGCCCCAGGTTGTGAGAGACACTCTTGAGGGAAGGGTGTCCCTTGATTCAGGAAAGGTATGCCTGGATGAGATTGGAGTATCTCCAGAGCTTTTTAAAAAAACGGAAAGAGTTGTGATTATTGCTTGCGGCACATCCTATCATGCTGGTCTGGTGGGCAAATATCTCATCGAGGCCATGGCCCGAATTCCTGTGGATATCGAGTTTGCTTCAGAATACCGCTACAGAGATTTTATCCTGGATAAAAAAGCCCTCGTCATAGTCATTTCCCAATCTGGAGAGACCGCCGATTCTCTAGCTGCTCTAA
>CAYUXD010000294.1:0-3395 GCA_964448655.1 uncultured Eubacteriales bacterium | reverse complement strand
ATGGGGCCAGGCTACTTTTTCTGTTCTCAAGGTAATAAAGCGGACAGGCTACTTTTTTCATAGTAAAATGGGGACAGGCCCCATTTTTTCGAATAAAGGAAGCAGTCCACTCTGAAAAAGTAGCCTGTCCCCATTTCTTATTTTGCATCCTTTACTTTCTGGACTATCTCAAAAAAAGCCTGGGGAGAATTGACGGCCAAATCCGCCAAGATTTTCCTATCTAATTCTATATTCAGCGCTCTCAGGCCATGGATAAAGCGGCTATAAGAGAGACCATTGTTCTCTGCCGCTGCTTTGATACGGATAATCCACAGCCGTCTGAAATCTCTCTTGCGGGTCCTTCTGTCCCTGTAGGCATAAAGAAGGGCCCTCTCCACTGCTTCTTTAGCTGTGCGGTAGTTACTGCTCCGCGCACCCCAATAACCTTTGGCCAATTTTAAAATTTTTGACCTTCTTTCCCTTTTTTTAGTTCCTCTGCTTACTCTGGGCATTTTGTTCTCCTTGCAGTTTAAATCAGTTGTGTTTCCGAGGGTTAATTCTCTAAAATTCGTAGGGAAGCATCCTTTTGATTTTGCTTCGATCCGAACTTTTAATAAGGCCTTTTTTCCCTAACTTCCTTTTCCTCTTTGCTGACTTCTTGGTGAGAAGATGGCTCTTATAAGCCTTTTTATGAACTATCTTCTTTTTCCCTGTTACTTTGAACCTCTTTTTGGCTCCTTTGTGCGTTTTCAGTTTTGGCATCTTTTCCTCCTGCCTTTACGGGGCATAGCAGAGCTGAAACAGCCCAGCTTTGTCGTCGAATAACTCCATCCCGAAATCCGGTGTCTTTGGTGTCTTCGAAAACCCTGTCTAAAATGTGGATGGCTAACTCAGGCTTAGCTTTCTCTCTTCCTCTCATCATTACCCTTATTTTAACCTTGTTGCCATCGTTCAGGAATCTCTGGATATGCCGCATCTTGAAATTGTAATCATGAATGCTGATTTTGGGCCTGAATTGGATCTCTTTGACTTGAATCTGCTTCTGATGTTTCTTTGCCTCATGTTCCTTTTTATGTAATTCATACAGAAACTTGCCATAATCCATAATTCGACATACTGGGGGAACTGCCTTAGGGGCAATCTCGACTAAATCCAAGCCTTTATCCATGGCAATAGACATGGCCTCCGCCAACGGCAGAATCCCGACTTGTTTTTTATCCTCATCAATCACCCTGATTTCTTTCGCTTGTATCATTTCGTTTATCCTATGCGGCTTTCTGCTCCTCCTCCCTGGATAAAATATGCGCCTTCTAATGATTGACCTCCTTTAAATATTCACGATTGATTGTTTATTTTTATCCAATTCCTTTACTTTTTCAAGGAATTCATTAACAACTACTTCACCTTTATCGCCCTTCGTATGAACTCTCAGGGAAGCTGTTCCCTTGGTGACTTCTTTATCCCCCACAACTAGAATGAGAGGAATCTTATGGACTTCTGCATCCCTGATCTTATAACCGATTTTTTCCCGGCGAAGGTCTGCATGTGATCTTAACCCATTCTCCTTGAATTTCTTATCTAAAGAAGTCGCATAATCATCGTGTCTTTCTGCAACAGGGATAATTATCACTTGAACGGGAGCAAGCCAGACCGGGAAATTTCCGTTGTAGTGCTCGATCAAGACACCAAAGAATCTTTCAAGCGAACCCAGGATTGCCCTGTGAATGAGAAAAGGGCTGTGCCGTTTTCCGTCTTCGCCCACATAGCCTAAATCAAACCTTTCAGCTAGATTAAAATCAAGCTGGATGGTTGTACACTGCCAGGCCCTCCGCAAAGCATCTTTTATTTTGATGTCTATTTTGGGACCATAAAAAACTCCTGCTCCCTTCTCCACCCGAAAATCAAGTTTCGCAGCCTTCAGGGCTTGCTCCAGGGCTTGAGTCGCTTTCTCCCAATCCTCGATCTTTCCCACATATTTTTCAGGAATAGTGGAAAGAAAGATTTCATACTCTTTAAATCCAAAGGTATTCAAAATTCTTAAAGCCAGAAAGATGACACGCTTTATCTCGTCTTCAAGTTGATCAGCTCGGCAGAAGACATGAGCATCATCCTGGGTGAATCCTCTGACTCGCATAAGCCCGTGGAGAACTCCACTCCTCTCATAGCGGTAAACTGTTCCCAGTTCCGCCCATCTTATGGGCAGATCGCGATAGCTTCGCTGCCTGGAGTTGAAAACCATGATATGGAAGGGGCAATTCATGGGTTTAAGCTCGTACTCAATTTCATCGCTCTGGATTGGAGGGTACATGGCATCATAAAACTCCGTGTGCCCACTTTTCCTCCAAACATCAAGCTTGGCTAAGTGGGGCGTGTAGAGAAAATCGTAGCCGTCTTTCAGATGCTCTTCCCTCCAATAGGACTCGATAACGTGCCTGACAGCAGCTCCTTTGGGATGCCAGAGAATCAATCCAGCCCCCAAATCCTCATGGAAACTGAAAAGATCCAGTTCAGTGCCGAGCTTCCTGTGGTCTCTCTTTTTGGCTTCTTCCAAGAGACTGAGATAATCCTTTAAGTCCTTCTTTTTAAAAAAAACAGTCCCGTAGATCCTTTGAAGCTGCTTTCCCTGCTCGTCTCCTTTCCAGTAAGCACCTGATACAGAAAGAAGCTTGAAGTGTTTGATATGGCCTGAAGAGGGAACATGAGGGCCTAAACAGAAATCTATAAAACTTCCCTGCTCATAGCAGGTCACCTCTTTGTCGCCTTTCTCCTGTATAAGCTCTACTTTTAGCTCCTGGCCCTGTTCCTTGAAAAGGCGAAGAGCTTCTTTCTTAGGAAGGATTCGTTTTTGAATGGGAGTATCCTCTTGAGAGAGCTCCTTCATTCTTTTTTCGATGGCTGAGAGATCCTCTGGGGTAAAGGGTTTGTCTCTTAAAAAATCATAGAAAAACCCATCTTCTACTGCTGGTCCAATCCCTGTTTGGGTCTTCGGAAAAAGGTCAAGAACAGCATGGGCCATAAGATGGGCAGTGCTGTGCCTTAAGATGTCCAGAGCCTCATCAGAACCGTCGTAAATCAACTGAATCTCCGTATTTTAAAAAAATGAAAAAAATGGGGCCAGGCCCCATTTTCTTTTCTTTTTCTTTCCACTATCTGTTCGTCAATCTTAGCGAAGAGGGGCTTATGGGGCAGCCTGAGACGGGGGATTAAATCAGAAAGTATGGTGTCTTTCTTGATCGAAAAAATAGAGCCCTCTGCCTTTACCTTAACCGATTCAACCATCAAAATCTATCTGTATCCAACATGATTAGGCTAAGCCATTTATCTCTTCTACTCTTCCTCTTGAATACGCACTCCTTATAATTGGTAGGCGCGGAGGGTATCGAACCCTCGACCTCTTCCGCGTCAAGGAAGCACTC
>CAYUXD010000293.1:0-3408 GCA_964448655.1 uncultured Eubacteriales bacterium | reverse complement strand
ATAATAGGTGTTAATAGTATTAAAAGGCGGGCAGGCTACTTTTTTACATGGGCGCATTTTAATAGCTTGTTTCCGATCGTACTTTTTTGATAAAAAGTAGCCTGTCCCCTTTTTTCGTCTTTTTTTTATCTTGAGAAGAAGGGAATTTTTGTTGTATTATATCCGTTGTCATTTTTCAAAAGAAGCCGAAAATTCAGGTTATTACGAATCGAATCTAGTATTTCTAGGGAGGCTCCAAAATGAAGGATTATACTGCAGATAAAATCAGGAATATCGCTATTGTCGGTCATGGATCTTCAGGGAAAACCTCGCTGACATCCGCCTTCTTGTTTAATTCGAAGGCGACACCCAGATTTACAAAAGTTGAGAAAGGCAATACAGTGACTGATTATGATCCAGATGAAATCGAAAGAAATATTTCTATCAATTCGGCAGCCTGTTTTTTAGAGTGGAATGGCCACAAGATTAATATTGTGGATTGTCCTGGTTACACTAATTTCCTCTGGGATACAAGAGCGAGCTTGAGGGCAGTGGACGCGGGAGCGGTTTTGGTCTGTGGAGTGGCAGGTATCGAGGTCGGAACAGAAAAAGTGTGGGAAATGCTCAAAGAGCTTGACCTCCCTCGAATCCTTATCATCAATAAATTAGACAGGGAAAACTCCAACTATAAACGAACCGTAGAATCCATCCATAAAGTTTTCGGTCGCCAAGCTGTTCCAATTCAGATTCCTATTGGAGAAGAGGAAAATTTTACCGGAGTTGTAGATTTAGTCACAAAAAAAGCTTACATTTTTGAAAAGAATGAAAGCGGAAAATTCAAAGAAGAAGAGATCCCTTCAGCTTTAAAAGAGGAGGTTGATAAAAAAGTTGAAGCGCTGACAGAGATGGTTGCCGAAAACGATGAGCAATTGATGGAAAAATATTTTGGAAAAGGAGAGCTTTCTCCTGAGGAACTCATAGAGGGCCTTAGGGGAAGTATACTCAAAAGGCAGCTGTTTCCCATTTTTGTCACATCTGCCCTCTTAAACATAGGAGCTCAGCCTATCCTCGACGGAATTGTTAATTTCTTGCCTTCACCTCTTGAGAGAGGAGAAATAGAAGCAGAGAAGGGAACTGTTAAGCTTTCTCTTGATGAGCCTTTCTCTGCTCTGGTTTTTAAAACAATTTCTGATCCCTACACAGGAAGAATATCCTTATTTAGAGTTTTCTCTGGAAGGGTAAACCCGGATTCTACTGTAATGAATTCCAGTAAGGATGGGGCTGAAAAGCTGGGAGGCCTTTTTTTCCTTCAAGGAAAGGAACAGATACCAGCAGGGCAGGCTAAAGCTGGTGATATCGTAGCCACGGTTAAATTAAAGGAAACCTTAACAGGAGATACGCTTTGTTCCAAGGGGAGTTCTGTTGAATTTTCTCCTATCGGATTTCCCGAGCCATCTATCTCCTTTGCCATTGAACCCAAGACCCGGGCGGATGAGGATAGAATTTCCCAGGCAGTTCACCGGATTACAGAAGAGGATCCTACTGTAAGAATAGAACGGGAGCCCCAAACAAACGAATTGATCATTTCTGGGAACGGCCAGCTCCATGTGGAGATCATTACTGATCGGTTAAAAAAGAGATATAACGTAAATGTCGACCTTAAGCCTCCCAAAATACCTTACAAGGAAACCATTAAAGGAAAATCAGATGTTCAGGGTAAGTATAAGAAGCAGACGGGAGGCCGTGGGCAGTATGGAGACGTTAAGATAAAAATGGAGCCTCTCCCCAGAGGAAAGGATTTTGAATTTGTGGATAAAATTTTCGGAGGGGCTATTCCTAAAAACTACATTCCTTCTATCGAGAAAGGAATTCAAGAAGCGCGAAAAAAAGGTGTGATAGCTGGTTATCCCGCCGTTGATTTTAGGGTAATCCTGTATGATGGCACTTACCATGAAGTTGACTCTTCCGATATCGCCTTCAAGGTAGCTGCCTCTATGGCCTTTAAAAAAGGGATGAAAGAAGCAAAGTCAACACTGCTTGAGCCTATCATGAATATTGAAGTCTACACGCCTGAAGCCTACATGGGAGACATCATGGGAAACCTTAACGGGCGAAGAGGGAAGGTCCAGGGTATGGAGCAGAGGGGAAATTTGCGCATCATAAAAGCCCAGGTTCCCATGGCCGAAATGCTGGATTTTGAACCTACTCTCACATCGATCACTGGAGGCAGGGGATCCTTTATCATGGAATTTTCTCATTACGAAGAAGTTCCAATCCACCTTCACCAAAAAATCGTTAAAGAGGCCATAAAGGAAGGCCGGATTAGACCAGAAGAAGAAGAAAAATAAATAAGCAAAACCATTTTTATGAGTTTGCAAAGCAAGTCTATAATCTCTTAAGGCCATCCAGGGGGTGAAAAAATGAACTGGGGAATGCAAAACAGATTATCAAGGATAATTAATCCAAAAACAGGGCACTGTGTCATGCTGGCTGTTGACCATGGTTATTTTCAAGGTCCGACCACCGGTCTAAAAAACCTGGGCAAAACAGTTATTCCATTATTACCCTATGCAGATGCATTAATGATTACGAGGGGCGCTCTAAGAAACTGGATTCCTCCAGAGGTTGAGAAACCAATTGTTTTAAGGATATCTGGCGGTCAGAGTATTTTGAAAGAGCTCTCAAATGAGATAATCACTACATCTATTCAAGATTCGATAAGGATAAATGCTTCAGCAATTACCTGTTCTGTCTTTATCGGCGGGGAATATGAAAAACAATCAATAGAAAACCTATCCAAGATTATTAACGAAGGAGAAGATTACGGCATTCCAGTTCTGGCCGTAACAGCAGTCGGAAAAGAGATGGTCAGAGATTCAAAGTATTTGAGTTTGGCCAGCAGGATTTGTGTTGAGATTGGCGCGCATATGGTAAAAACCTATTATTGCGAGAATTTCAGCGAGGTTGTTGAGGCATGCGGAAATGTTCCTGTGGTCATTGCCGGCGGCAAAAAGATTGAAGAGAAAGCTGCTTTGCAGATGGCTTATGACGCTGTGAAAGATGGTGCAGTTGGTGTCGATATGGGCAGAAACATATTCCAGTCAGATAACCCAGTGGGCATGATTAAGGCAGTCAGAGCCGTTGTCCACGGAAATAAGACAGTTGATGAGGCTTTTGGAATATACAAGAAAAAATAATTGTTTCTCTTTCATTTTGTGGGAGTCATGATCAGAAAATATTCGGGGACGGCTTCGCTCCCCTTCAGATTTTTAACGCCATTCTCCATTCGCTCTTCTCGGCGGCTGCGTAACTCGCTCCGCTCAGGATACTCGGAGAAAAAAGGGGCCTGTCCTCTTTTTCTTGTCTCTTGCGTAGCGAAGGCTGTATGGTGAAAAAACCGTGAGAAAGGCTGAGCGGGCATGGTTTCTC
>CAYUXD010000292.1:0-3441 GCA_964448655.1 uncultured Eubacteriales bacterium | reverse complement strand
AGGCGTTTTTACCGGAGGAGACGTTTTCCGGGGCCCCGCTACAGTCATCCTTGCTATGAGTGACGGCAAACGCGCCGCCGAAGCCATCGATAAGTACCTGAATGGTGAGCCCTTGACAAGCTTTAAGTCTCCAAGACAGAAGAAACTGGCCCCAAGAGATAAAAATTGCCGACCCCACAGCTATGCTCCTCGATTCAAGGATACACTGAGAAAGGCACGATTCAAGATGAAAGAGAGAGCGCCTCAGGATAGAATAAAAGATTTTAAGGAAGTCGAACTGGGTTTCTCCGAGGAAGAGGCAGTCCAGGAAGCTTCCCGCTGTCTGAATTGTGGAATATGCATTGAATGCCATGAATGTGAACGTGTCTGTGAGGCCAAGGCCATAGACCACACTATGGAGGATGAAATCCAAGAAATCAAGGTGGGACAAGCCCTCATTACCACCGGATACAATACTCTCAATTCCGATAGTCTGATTCCCTATGGATACGGCCTGTATGAAAACGTGTACACAAGCCTTGAATTCGAAAGAATACTCAGTTCAATCGGGCCGACGCAGGGAAAGATTGTGATGAAAAACGGGAAGGAGCCCAGAGCAATCGGAATCATTCACTGTGTAGGATCCCGTGATATAAACAGTCATCCTTATTGTTCTCGAGTTTGTTGCATGTATGCCCTTAAATTCGCCCATCTCATAAAAGACAGAACCAAGGCTGAGGTCTACCAATTCTACATCGACATGAGGTCCTTTGGAAAAGGGTATGAAGAATTCTACAGCCGGATTCTCGATGAAGAAGTGAATGTTGTCAGAGGAAAAGTAGCAGAAGTGGTGAGGAACGGATCGCCAAAGAATGGAGAAGGAGACCTTCTTCTAAGGTGTGAAGATACTTTAATTAAGAAGTTCAGGGAGATTCCGGTGGACATGGTTGTTCTTTGCAATGCCATCGAGCCTCAGCCCGATTCTGAAAAAATTCAACGGCTTTTTTCACTCGGCTTGAGTCCAGATGGTTTCTTTCTGGAAAAGCATCCCAAGCTCGATCCCACCGCCACGGCTACTGATGGTGTCTATATTGCGGGTTGTTGTCAAGGGCCTAAGGATATACCGGATACAGTTGCTCAGGCGAGTTCAGCCGCAGCCCGAATCCTCTCCAAAATCTCAAAGGGAGAAGTCGAAGTGGAGCCGATCCAAGCTTATATAGATGCAGAGCTATGTGCTGGGTGCCGGTTATGCAACAACCTCTGTCCCTATGGAGCTATTCTGTTCGATCAAGAGAAAAGGATTTCTAAGGTCAACGAAGCCGTTTGTAAGGGTTGTGGGACGTGTGTTGCGGCCTGTCCTTCCTCAGCCGCCAAGGCCAATGGATTTTCTGATATACAGATATTTGCCGAGATAGAGGGAATATTGAGGTAGGTTAGCCCTTTAACTATAGGAGTTTCTTTTCGATAAAATCAATCGGCTGTGCTCAGAAATTCTCCTTGTTGAAAACTTCAGGATCTCGTGCTAATCTCTATGCCGTTTTGGTCTACCTTTCCAGCTTTTCATGATTGTCATTGTTGGCTGTAATAAAAAACAAGTCTTGATATAGATAGAATTCATTTTCTTCCTGACGGGGGGAAACAGCGCTTTGTATTGACAATACACACAAGAAATAGGTAATATTTAATGTGTGTAAATTTTATACATTATTGGTGAAGATGTTATGAAAACAGAGCAACAGAAATACAAAGTTCTTAAAAGAAATTTTATCATTTTATTTCTTGTTTTATCTTTAGTTCCACTATTAACCGTTTCCTTTATTTCCTATTTCAGTTTCAAAAATTCCCTTCATAATACAATTTCAACTCACCTTTTTGAAATAGCCAAAAATAAAGGAATTGCTCTCCAAAAATGGTTGTTTGAGCGCCATACAGATGCAGAAGTCTTTGCCCAGTCACCAGCAGTAGTGGAATCAGTGGCCGCGGCAGCAAATCCTAAAAATGATTTTCTCACTAAAGAAAAATATTCCTTTACTGCAAAAAAATATCTCCAGCTTGTAAAGAATAAATATGATTCTTATGATGAAATTTTTATTTTAGATGAAAATGGTCAAATGCTTATCACTACTGAAAGGATGGGAAATATTAGGGTGAATAGAGATTATTTTCATGAAGCAATAAACGGAAAAACTTACAATACAAACTTATTCCTGTCTCCACTTACTGCTAGACCAACCATGGTTGTCTCTGCCCCTATTAAAAATTCTAAGAAACAGATAATTGGAGTATTAGTTGAAAGAATCAAATTAGACGCTATTAACAAATTAATGAGAGATATTGAGATCGGGAAAACAGGCGAAAGTTACTTGGTTAACAAAGAAGGTTATTTTCTTACAGAATCAAAATTTGAAGCTGACTATACCCTAAAAAAGAAAATATCTACAAAAGGAACACAAGAATGCAATAAAGGAAAAAGTGGTGTAGGAGAATATATTGATTATCGAGATAAAAAGGTCTTAGGAGCTTACTTCTTCATACCAGAAATGGAATGGTCGCTAATGGTTGAACAGGATAGTTCTGAAGCATTTCAAGAAATACAGCATCTAAAAAATATAATATTTGTCATTGGTTCAATAACGATTATTGTTATTTTTGCTTCTACCCTTTTAGGTTCTGGGAAAATTGTTAAGATTTTAAAGATGTATGACCAACAATTTAAAAAACAACAGAAACAAATAATGAGAGCTGAGAAATTAGCTGCTATGGGACAATTGGCCGCTGGTGTAGCTCATGAGATAAATAATCCTTTGGGAGGGATTTCAAACTGTTTAAAGCTTATTTCAACTAAAATAAATAAGCCTAATCCAAAACCAAAAGATTTTAAGGATTCAATTAAGTATCTACGGACTTCTGAACAAGAGTTGAATCGCTGCATTGGGATTATTAGGAACTTTCTTTCTTTTTCAAGACGGCCAAGCTTCAAACCTGCTCTGATAGATATAAACTCCATAATTTCCGAATTAGTGGCACTGTTAGAACCTCAAACTAAAGTCCAAAATATAATGATATCTAAGGAATTAGAAACCGATTTACCTCAACTAATGGTTGATGGCCCACAACTTCATCAAGCTTTAATGAACATAATTTTAAATTCATTGGAAGCCATGCCACACGGTGGAGAATTAAAAGTACATTCTGGATATGATCCTAAAGATAAAACTATTAAAATAGAAATTACTGATACTGGCTACGGAATCCCGGAAGAAAATTTACCTCATCTGTTCGAGCCGTTTTTTAGTTCCAAACCAGAAGGAAAAGGGACAGGTTTAGGTTTATCAATTGTCTATGAAGTTATAGATGAACATAATGGAAGCTTAGAAGTGGAGAGCGAGCTGGGGAAAGGAACGACTTTCATCGTCAAATTACCTATTCATAAGGAAATATAGATGTCTAATGAAATAAAAA
>CAYUXD010000291.1:0-3448 GCA_964448655.1 uncultured Eubacteriales bacterium | reverse complement strand
ACTGCAATCTCCGTCTGGATATTCCTGCTGGCAGCCGGGCTTTCTCTTCTTATCGGCCTTATCACGGTCAGCCTTCAGTCCATAAGAGCCGCCACAGCCAACCCAGTCGATTCGCTGCGGTATGAATGAGTATTTATAGCTGAAACTCTAATCAGGATTATAGAACGGAAACCAAATCCCTTAAAGCCCTGGCTTCCCTGGATTGAAAAAGGCAAAAGAGCGAGTTAGAATGTTTATAGGGGGACAAAATGAGTGAATAATAAAAAGCATTCTCATTCTGTTTGAAAAAATGCCCGATATCGGACATCCAATGTACCATAAATGAACACTTTTCTATGTTCGCTCTTTGTTTATTTGACGTGGTCCCAAGAATTCCGAACTGGCATAAATTTCGCATACCCAATATCATGAGGTATCTCAAGCTGTGAGGTGTAAAATGATTTCGAAAATTCTTGTCGCGGCTTCAACAAAGCCAATTATTCTTTCTATACTGATCAGCGGTGAGGACTACGGATATCAGATCATCCAGCGTGTTAAAGAGATTTCCGGAGGAACTCTGGAATGGTCGGACAATATGCTGTATCCGGTCCTTCGCCGTCTGGAAAAGGGCGGTCTTTTAGTTTCAAGATGGAAAATTTCCAAAAAAGGCCGGCTGCGAAGATACTACCAGATCACCGAACAGGGACGTGAGGAACTTGATTCTGAGCGGCGTCAATGGATGAGTGTTCATCAGGCCCTCTCCAAACTCTGGAAGCCTTTGCCCTCACTAAAGTAACAGTTTAGAATCATCATCAAATGAGGAGATAAAAATGTTTGATCTTGAAAATGAGATTCGCAACTGGCTAAAAACTCTCCGGCGGAGCGAGAATCTTGAGGACTCCGACATCGCAGAGTTGGAATCCCACCTCAGAGATGAGATCGACCATCAAATCGAGAGAGGTCTCGATAAGGAGGCAGCCTTCCATGCGGCGCTCGAAAAATCCGCTCCGGCTGACATACTCAGACAGGAGTACAATAAAGCCAAACTCTACGAGAGAAGCCGTCCGTATTGGCATCCCTCCCGCATCATGCCCTCCCTTATCTGGAGCTATATCAAGATATCCCTCCGTAATATTAAAAGGCAGAAGGGCTTTTCTCTCATCAATATCGCTGGCTTGGCCATCGGGATGGCAGCCTGTATCCTTATCCTCATCTGGGTGCAAGATGAGTTGAGCTATGATCGGTTTCATGCCAACTCCGATCGTATTTTCCGGGCGATTGAGCATGAGGAACTTGCCGGTGGAGAAGTCCTGTCCTATATTCAGCAGGGTCCTGCTCTGGGGCCGGTTTTAAAGTCCGAATATCCAGAGATTTTAGAAAGCGTCCGTTACAACAGTATGAGCAACCTTTTGGTACAATATGGCAATCACCAGTTTTACGAAAAGGGATTTTCTTTTGTGGATCCGGAATTTTTAACTGTGTTTACGTTTCCCCTGAAAGTAGGGGACCCTGAAACCGCTTTAAAGGACCCTGCTTCTATTGTGATTTCGGAACGTATGGCGAAAAAATATTTTAATCAGTCCGATCCAATGGGAAAAGTCCTCCGGATTGATAACCGGGTAGAGTTCATTGTTTCCGGAGTAATGGAGAATGTTCCCAGAAATTCGCACCTGCAGTTTGAATTTTTAGCCCCTTTCGTGGCGATAAAACAATTTGGTCAGTCAATCGACGGTTGGGGTAGCTTTTATCTCGATATCTATGTCCTATTGGCTGAGAATGTCGATTACCATGATGTCAATGCCAAAATCCGTAATGTAATTTCCGAACACTCCGAGGGAGACAGTTTTACTGTCGACTTGCAGCCGTTGAAACGAATTCGCCTGTTTTCGAACACCATTTTAACTCCCCAGGTCGACGGAGATATCAAATACGTGGTTATTTTTTCCTTGATCGCTGTTTTTATTCTTTTGAATGCCTGCATTAATTTTATGAATCTGACGACTGCCCGTTCCGGTCGCAGAGCTAAAGAAATTGGTATGCGTAAAGTCGTCGGCGCCAGTCGCAGGCAATTGATCAGACAATTTTTTGGAGAATCGATTCTGCTGGCCTTTATTTCTTTGATCATTGCTGTTGGGTTGGTTTATTTGCTTAGTCCTGCTTTTTCGCAACTGTCAGGCAAACAATTGTCCTTTTCGATGTTGGCTCAGGGGAGTGTGATTCTTGGTCTCCTGGGCATAACTTTGTGTGCGGGCCTGATTTCCGGTATTTATCCAGCCCTTGTTCTGTCGGCTTTTCAGCCGGTTACCGTCTTGAAAAGGATTATCACTTCAGGAACCCGGGGAGCCGCTTTCCGCCGGATTTTGGTGATTTTCCAGTTTACGATGACCTCGGTGTTAATTATCGGGATGTTTGTGGTTTTCCAGCAGCTGAACTTTCTCCGGAAACAGGATATGGGCTTTGATAAAGATCAGGTTGTGTACATCCAACTTCCCCGTAATTTAATCCCAAAGGTCGACCTCTTAAAAACCTCATTTGAGAAGATTCCGGAAGTCATGGGAACTTCCTCAGCTTCTGCGATTCCTGGCCGGAGAAGAGCCTTAATCACCTTGGATGAATGGGAGGGCCGCGGTTCTGAGGATCGGATCGAATTAGGTATTATTCATGTTGATGAGGATTTTCTTTCGTTTTTTAAGCTGGAAATGGCGGAGGGCCGCTTCTACTCCAGAGAGTTCACATCCGATGAGGATGAAGCCCTGGTAGTCAACGAAGCGGCGATCCGTGCTATGAGTATGGAGAATCCGCAGGGGAAAAGAGTTTTGAATGCGAGTATTGTTGGAGTGGTCAAAGATTTCCATATGCGCAGTCTTCATTATAAAGTTGCCCCTCTGGCACTCATTCTCAATAAAAACAGGGCAAGGGTTGTATTTGTCAAAATTATGACTTCGAATCCTTCGCGAACGTTAGCTTCTCTCGAATCGGCCTGGAGCTCCATTGCTCCTGAATATCCCTTTGAATACCGGTTCCTGGATGAGAACCTAGAACAGCTCTATCAAGGAGACCGCCATTTGGGAAAAGTCGTAAACGCTTCGGCCGCACTGGCTCTGTTCGTGGCTTGCTTAGGGCTGTTTGGACTGGCTTCATTCGTAGCAGAACAGAGGACCAAAGAAATCGGGATCCGAAAGGTTCTGGGTGCTTCCGTTCCAGGGATATTTTCGCTGCTCTCGCGGGATTTTATAAAATGGGTGCTGATTGCTAATGTGATTGCCGCTCCCATTGCCGGTTATGCCATGATGAAATATTTAAACACTTATGCTTATCACTCCAACTTGGGGCCGGTTTCATTTCTGCTGCCGGTGATTCTGACTCTGATCGTCGCCCTTTTAACCGTATGCTGGCAGGTGCTGAGAGTGGCCTGGGCTGATCCGGTCAGGTCACTACGATATGAGTGATCCCTCGAAAAATGAAGCTT
>CAYUXD010000290.1:0-3469 GCA_964448655.1 uncultured Eubacteriales bacterium | reverse complement strand
TGAGGTCAGGCCTTGTCATAAAGAAGAGAAACTTTGCTGCCCTCGATTATCAGTGGAATCATGCCTTGCCATCGGGAAGAGAAATTTTTCTGCCCTTGATTATCTAGGCATCCCCATGATAAGGCCTGACCCCAGAGGGACGATCCCAAAGAAACGTGCTGCTGGAGGATGTTATTTCAGGAGGTCATCCCGGGTAAGAAGGGAAATAAACTTGTAGCCTTTCGCTTCCAAGTTTTCCCTTCCTCCTTCGAGACGATCAACTAAGGTCAAAGTTAGAACTACCTCTCCCCCTTCTTCTTCCACTGCTTGGCATGCTTTTAGTGTTGATCCTCCGCTCGTTACCACATCATCAACCACAGCCACCCTCCAGCCTTTCTCGAAAGGGCCTTCGATCATTTTTCGCTCTCCGTGTTTTTTTGGCTCTTTGCGAACGATAAAGGCAGGCAAAGGTCGCTCTGTCTCAGCACTCAGCGCAGCAACAGCGCTGACAATAGGGTCGGCTCCCAAAGTATAACCGCCGATAGCATCTATATCAAAAGGCTTAAGTATATCCAGAATCATCCGGGCGGTAAGTAAGGCTCCCTTTGGATCAAGTGTTGTCATTTTGGCATCGATATAATAATTGCTCGTCCTCCCAGAAGTAAGGACACGCACAACACCTGTTGTTAACGACTTATCTTTGACCAATTCAATAAGATCTTCTTTCAAATTTTTATTATCCAATCGTACACTCCTCATCCCAGATTAATGAATTTTGCTTATTTTAATACCACGATAATACTTTTTCAATATCTTCTTATAGTCAGCTCCAGCCTGCGCCATCCCAAAAGCTCCTACCTGGCAGAGGCCAACTCCGTGTCCAAACCCTCTTCCATAAAATGTGAAATGCGTGATACGGCCTTCCGTATCATATTCTCTGTCTATTACAAAAAGTGTTTCCCTGAGGCCCAAAACTCTCTGGATTCTTAAGCCTTTGACAACAGTCTGAGTCTCCCCGCCCTTGATTAAAACCTCAACAACTCTCTGGGACTTTCCTCTCCTTTGAGGAATAATATCCTCAAGCTCGCCTAGCGGATAATACTGATTTATCCTTTTCTCCAATGCCTCACGTGATATTCTTAACTCCCAGCGGTTGAAGGGCGAACTCCTGTCCATGATATTTGAATGAGAAGGATAGATAACTTCCAACAACCGGGCCTCTCCTTCCCTTTCGATTATCCTTACCTCATCTCCTGCCAGGATATAAACATGAGAAGCAAAAAAGTAATCGCTTCCGTCCCTTCTCAATATAAAGAGGTCGGGGGAAAGTAGGAATTGTTTCTTTTCTTTCCCCTCCTCCAATTCAATCATATCTTTGCTGAGAGATTTGAATGTTCCCTGGTGAGTTATATTCTGATAATTCTGGAGGACCTTACCCAGGCAAAAAGCCAACTCCCCCCTTGAAAGGAGTCTTTCCAAGTTTAGAATTTCCTCCGAGGAAGGGAATATTCCTGCCTGGATGAGATAAGCCAGACGATCTCTTTCCTCGCCCTTAAGGTTTTTAAAACCTTTCATGATGTAATCTTTTTCTGTGTCGTACAACAAATTTTCCACTCTGTTATGCCAATTAAAGGCATCAATAATAAGATTCCCAAGAGTTAGGAAATTCAGGGGAGAAGCTTCTGGAGTGAGCTTTTCATGCTTTCTTCCCAGTAAACCCAGGGCATTCCTGATCCAGCCTATCGTTTCTGTAAAGGAACCCTCTTCTCTGTAATAATCAGGATTTATTTCTGGAGGAATCACTTTTAAACTTATGAGAAAGGCAATTTCTGGACTGATGTTTTTTCCGCTCATATGAATAGGCTCTATCATATTTCTGCTCTTCAGCAACCACTCATTCTTCTTTTCGTAAACACACTCTGTGCTTCTCAAATAGGGCAGAGCAGGACCGGTAAAGATGTTTTCCACATCTTCTGTCATTCCTCCACAGGTACTTGTATAAAGAGCATTGATCACTCTCCCTCTATAAAGGGCAACCTCCCCATAGGTTAGCTCTACAGCCTTGCTGCTCAGAGGATGCTCAGCACTCATTCCTTGGTAAAATTGAGCTTTCGGCGAAGCACCAAGGTCAAAGCCCAGTTCTTTATTTAGTCCTAAGTTTCTGATTGCATAGGTTCTGGCGGCTACAGCTTGAGCTTTATGGGCTTCAAGTTCCCCGTAAGTATAAGGAGAAAGCTCGCTGGGAACAACACCTTTTAAATAATCCTCAAGGTTTAAAATATTGATCAGGACAGTACCCTTGGGAGTGGCTCTGAGAACAAATATACCTCTGTAATCTCGTCCGTTAAAAGTGAGAAAGCTCTGGGGATAACTGGGAACAAAATAAAGAGCCGCATTATCACTTAAGCCCTTCAGCTCATCATTTACGAGAATCCAGAGAAGTTTTGACTCTTCCTCTGTGATTTCTTCTTGCAAAATCCAGGTTTCCGCAATTCCAATTTCATTCAGTTTCTTGATAAAGCTCAATGCGTCGCCTCGCGTTAAAAAATCTCCAACCTTGACTAAAAAAGCTCCATAAATTTCATTCTCATTATTCTCAGCAACATAAACCTTGGCTTCAATCTTTTGCTTTAGATCTTGAGCTATTATCTCTGCCTCTTCCCTTTCCTTACTCTGGGAAACCTGGATCACAAATTTTTCGGTTATTTTTTCCCTCCGACTTTTTATATAGACCTCATCTGCGTCATCAGCCAAGAGTTTGTAACTTGCGTTGACCTCGTATACCTTCATTCCAGAAGAAGAACAAATGTTTATGCTTCGCAGATTTACGCCGAGCCCTATTTTTACTATGGGTTTCTTGATCAGATATCCATGAAAAAAAGTCTCCTCTTTTCCGAATTCAACCGGTGCCCCCCAAAATATACACAAAAAAAGAATGATTATAATAATATACTTCAAGCAATTGACGCAGGCGCGGCGCATTTGCTGGCTTTTTCCTATAAAAGCGTATATAAAAATCTATCACGATATGAAGATAAAATCAATATATGTAACCTCTTTATTTTTTTATACAATATATAGTATTATTTTCAACTATAAATATACATTCTATCGGAAATGTAAGCTTAAGCCAAGGATTTCTTATGAGTCATAAGCATCTTTGGGGTCAGGCCTTATCCTTTGGAATGCCCTATGGGCAAGATGTAGGAAAAAAAATGGGGACAAGCCCCTTTTTTGTAGCAAAGAGGACATTTTCAACTTGTGGACAGAACAACAGAAAAAGTTCAGCAGAAAAAGGGGCCTGTCCCCTTTTTCGTATCCTTTTTCGTATCCTTTTTCGTATCTGGGGTTTTCTGTTGACTTGTAAAGGTCAAACGCTCAAAATCTAGGTGAAATATGTACCTGAATTATTCACGAGCAGATATCATTGAAAATAAATAAAGGATCGGCAGTTTTTATGAATAATTCAGGCTAATTAATAAACGGGATA
>CAYUXD010000289.1:0-3472 GCA_964448655.1 uncultured Eubacteriales bacterium | reverse complement strand
CTCAAATACATAATTTGATAGAAGAAGTTTTCCGATGAGACAAATGTCCTCACGAGGGCAGAAAATAACGCTTATACTCAGTTTATGCATTTTTTTAACTGTTCAAGCCTATCCCCAGACTTTCGAGGAGAGAGTGGACCGCTATATCTCTTCATTCCCAAAGCATGAGGAATTCCAGGGTGTTGTCCTTGCGGCCGTGGGGGGCAAGATTCTTCTCCAAAAAGGCTACGGTCTTGCCAGCCGAGAATACAATATTCCAAACGGCCCGGATACTAAGTTCCAGGTCGGTTCGATCTCCAAAGCCTTTACGGGGATTCTGGTGCTGAAAATGGTCGAAAAAGGGCTCATCAAGCTGGACGCAACAATCTGCGATTATCTCCCCTCCTACCCGGAGGATCCCGGAAAAAAGATCACCATCCATCACCTCCTTTCGCATTCCTCGGGAATTCCCCACCACTACATCGCCGTCCCTGATTATTGGAAGAGACACGATAAAGTCTTCCACACGCCGAAGGAACTGCTCGAGATCTTTTCTAATATCTCTCTAGTCCATGAGCCCGGCAAGCAGTTCACCTACAGCAGCCCCGGATTTTACATTCTGGGTGCTATTCTGGAGCAGGTTGGAAAAAAGTGTTATGCTGAGCTGCTTCGCGAATACATTTTTGATCCTCTGGACATGAAGGACACACGGGTCGAAAACAACCGCACCGTCCAGAGTGATATGGCCACCGGATACATGCGGGGGCTGACAGGATTGATCCGGGCCGGATTCGAGGATAAATCCACGGCACTAGCCGCCGGAGATCTGGTAACCACAGCCTACGATCTCTTCCTCTGGGATAAAGGCATGAAGGCTGATTCTGATAAAATTCTTACGGCCGAATCCAAGAAACGTCTTTATGAGTCGAACTTTCCCGAACAAATGATGACTTACGGAGGTCCTGTCTTGAAGGTTCCCTACGATGAGGGACGGAAAATTTTAACGATAAACAGGATCTCTGGCTCGTCAACTGGCTACATGGCCGCTATGGATAGATTTAAAGAGCCTGACGCGTGTGTCATTGTCCTGAGCAACGTACAGGATACGGAAGCGATGAGAATTCTCGACCATATCTCGGATTTTCTCTTCCGTCAGCATCTTGGACTCCATATCGGGGATCCAGCTCCCCCGACGTTGACACCTCCTCCAACGGCCGAAGTCTCTTCAATGGACAAAGAAAAGATCATCGGTTTCTATCGAAATCCAAATGGATCCGTTTCCGGTGTGATCAGGGACGGAGAAAAGCTATACCTATTGCGCTACTCCAAAGGGGATTTTGCACAAAGGGCCTTTCAACTGATTCCCGAGAGTCCGGATGTTTTTAAACTCGGCTATCTTACTAATATGAAGTGCCATTTTTTCCGTGACGAAAAGGACGGAGTACTCACTTTCACCACACTGCGAAACGGCCGCCCCTTATCCTCAGCGAAAAAAATTGAAGCCCGGGATATGAATCTATCTGAATACGAAGGATTCTACACTTCGGTGGAACTCCAGAAAACCTTCCATTTCTCTGAAATCTCATCCGGCATCTCAGCGGAAAATTTTCTGGGAAAAACGTCTGCCCCAATGGTTTATTTGGAAAAAGACTTGTTCGGATTCGATCATGGATTCGCGGAATTTACACGATATCCGGATGGAACAATTTCGGGCTTCAAGCTCGTGACAAAGGATGTTGACTCATTTTTGGGCTCGAAATTTATAAAGCTGTGAGGTTTAAAAAGCAAGCGTCGTACGCGTTAGGATCAGACCCGCTCCAGAAGCTATTTATCTTATCTAAGATACAATGCTTACAAAGCTGAGGGGGCTCCTTTTTTATAAAAGCAAATATTGTTGATACGATGATGTGTATCATAAAACTTCTTTCTCAGCATAAAGCTAGAGATTGTGAGTGCGATCCTGATTCATATATAAAAAGTAGCCTGTCCCCTTTTTTATTTTCCAGCTCCCCACCCAGGCTCCTGAAGTTTTCAGCAAGAACACCTGCAAGAAGTGCTTTGGTTTCATCAGCCTTTCCTCTCATCCTTAATTCATATGTTCTTTGCACTGTTTTGTCCACGATAGATTTGCAACAAGATAAAATCCAAGAGATAATCTTATAAATTGCTGATAAGACTGGATATCGCTTTTTTTTCAAAAGGTTAGACGAAAGTTCTTTAAAAAATTGAGCAGGCATATTATGTTATAAGATAGAGAAGTGATATAACAAAAGGCATTCAAAAATGAGACAGAGAGAAGACGCTTCCAAAGCAAAAATAATCATAAAGACGGTCGTAACTATCTTATTCCTTCTTGCCTTAATCTTTGTTCCCGCAGGAACGCTCAATTGGCCTGAGGCCTGGCTTGTTCTCCTTCTCTACTTCGCAGGGGTAACAAGAGCACTGATCTGGATGAAGAAAAAAGCCCCTGGCCTGCTCAAGGAACGCATGTCCCCCAAAAAGGATGCCAAAAGCTGGGATAAGAGAATTATAACAGTCTATACCCTTCTCCTCGTGGCTCTTCTAATAGTCCCGGGCCTTGATGCTGTCCGATTTGGTTGGTCAGAAGTTCCTTTGATAGTGAAAGTGCTGGGGTTCGTTGGCTATCTTCCTGCCGGGGGTTTTGCCTTCTGGGCGATGAAGGAAAACGCCTATCTCTCCGATGTGGTCCGGATCCAGAAAGACCGCGGACACACGGTGTGCACCACAGGCCCCTATAGATACGTCCGGCACCCCATGTATGCGGGAGTCATCCTGATTATGCTCTGCCTCCCCCTCTCCCTCGGTTCTTTCTACGCATTCATCCCCGCCTTCATGATTGTTGTTCTCTTCATGCTCCGAACTTCACTCGAAGACAAAACCTTGCAGGAGGAACTTCCCGGCTACAAACAGTACGCCCAGAAGGTCCGTTATCGATTACTGCCTGGAGTGTGGTAATTGAGTAAGTGGAGATATCTACTGGATAGATATCAGAATATTAGAAGAGCTTAATCCCGAGGAATTGAAATAACAGAGACTCTGCTTAAAAGACTTAGTTAGATTTAATTTTCATCTTCATGACTTCGGATGGCTGGAAGACTGATTTTTTCTGTAATATTGCCCCTAACCATCAAATTGAGGTGACGGACGATCTTATCGATGACCTTAAGATTTTAAATAGATGAGATGACCTTCATCTGTCAGACTTATTCATAGCTCAGGGCTTCAATCGGCCTTAAGTGGGAGGCAATATAGGCCGGGTAAATCCCAAATATTAATCCCACAGAAACAGCAATGCCAAAGGAGATAACGATAGAAAAGACTGAAATCAGGGTCCTCCAGTGCGCATAAAGGCTCACTATTTTAGAAATGCCAAAGCCTGCTGCAATGCCGATCACTCCTCCAACAAGGCTGATGAAAACAGCCTCAGTAATAAACTGGCTCAGGATATCTATTTGCCTGGCTCCTATAGCAC
>CAYUXD010000288.1:0-3493 GCA_964448655.1 uncultured Eubacteriales bacterium | reverse complement strand
ATAGGTTTTAGGGTCAATATAAAGAGTCGCTTTATGGCCGTCGGAAAAAGTTTGCTCTAAAACCAAATATTCTTTCTCTTCAATTTTTTCCTTGCCTTTGTATGCAAAAGAAATGCCGTATTTTTCAGGATAGAGAAAGGCATCGACCCCTAAGGCATTCCTCTTCATGTCTTCTGCTTGCTGTTCAGGCATTTCTTCTCTACTTCCTTTCTGAGGATTGACCCACCATGCTGTTTCTCCGTCATATGCTTGAGTTATAATCGTTCCCATCACTTCAATATCCATACGTACTTTGTCTGGCTCTTTCTTATACATGGTCATCGACCCGCTGATACCCATCTGGATCATCTCTAAGGTGCCTGAAGAAGTCATGTCTTTGATTTGCTCGAGGACTTTTTTTCCTCCCTGGGCTTCGACAATTTTTTTCAGGATGTCTGAAGCTTCCTGACTTAGACCGGGAGAAGTCACTAAACTCAAAAGAAAAAGGCTTAAGAGATAAGCGGAAAAGATTTTTTTCATGAATACCTCCTGTTTAATGAAAACCAAATTGTAATAAGTAATTACTAAATAGTAAATATGAATATAGTTATTTTTTAACAGACAGGCAACGCCCAGGTAATTATTTTTTACCTGTGGTTTTTACCTTCCCGGGGCGGCTTCTGATGAACCAAATGTGGATTCTATCCTGGTTTTCTTCCTCTAAGCGAGCGGTTTCAAACTTGACCCGGGAAAGATACTTGCTATGAGCTCTCAAGTAGGTCAATCCCTGCTCACAGAGAAAATCAAGCCAGTTTCCGTGTGCTGTTTCATCCATTAGCTCAGGTGTTTCCTCGACAAAGGTTATCTTGCGCCGTGCTGACAGTTTGCTCTCCGTGGAGGAGCGTCTCTTAGAGTAAAGATTAACTCCATCGTACAGTTCAAGGTAATTCATATGGGGCTGCCAGCGAGAGGCCCAGCGGTAATAGCGGTCATAAAATTTACTGTTGGAAGAACTTATTTTTTCGTTAGCGCTGATTTCTTCCGTGATAAATTTCCTCAGTTCCTCTGCCGCTTCCTTCCATCTTTGGTAAATAGGAAGAGAAAGGCTGCTATAATAGGAAAACCAGCCGCGGGGAATCCAGTAATCACGAAAGAGATAAGGAGAATAATTAGAAAATTGCTGTACCCATTCATGGGAAGGATAGCCGTGGAGGTTGAGGTAGACATCAGGAAGCCAGCGGTTATAAAGGTTACGCCTTATTTTTGCTTCAGGAAGGAGCGGCTTGGGTGCGTTGACCTGATAGCCGACGTCTATTCCAAGAGAACTATATCTCCCAGCATGAAGGCTGTGGAAAGGAGTTAGTTTTTGAAGTTCATAGGCCAACTGCGCCCCATCAGGATTTTCCATCGGATGAATCACAAAATTCATCTTTTTTACATATTCCTGGTGTGTTTTATCTTTTGCCAGGAGCTCAGCGTATTTTAAGACGTAATTTGTAGAGGAGATTTCATTGGCATGCTGCCGAGCACTCAGATAAAGTGTCGGCTTAAAGGTGATGAGGCGGGGAAGTGATGTGTATCTTTCTAGAGGCGTGAATATCTCCAATACAGGGATTTTTCTATTCTCGTAAGACCTGCCAGCAAAATAGCTAAGGATAGAATTGAAGTGGCCTAGACGGTTGACGATGTCCAGACACATCTGGGGTGATATGATCTTGTCGGTGGGGACTATTAACTTATCTTCCAACCGGGTCAAAGGAATAACTTCTCTCTCAGACGCTTTTCCAGGAGATACAGGAAGAGGTTCTTCTTTTTCAAGTTCCTTATATCGGATTTTTATGGTTATCCTCTCGAGGCTTGGATAACTAAAGGACTGGATGATTCCTTCATTCAACAGGCGCCTGTATGAATCCATAAGATCAATGAGCATCATGTATTCGGCTTCCTTTTCAACCTTTACCTCTATGATCAAATTTTCGATTCTTTCTTTTTGGCCGTTATAAACAAAAGATGGGACTCGCAGTGCCTTGGGTTTGATCGAGGGGAAGACAATTTTTTTGCTGTATTCGTCTTTCCCTTTCTCCTTCCATCTCAGGTTAAGCTGAGGGCTCCGGGCCTGCCAATCTTCAAAGATAACCTTTATTTTTCCCTTTCCACCTTCCAGAGAAGGATGAATTAGAGGGAGAACATTCCCCGGTGCCGAGTAGCGGGAGGTATCCTCTGGAGCATCCTTTTCCTCTATCTCAACATCTGTGATTCCGCGTAAAAAGTCGAGGGTGTCAAAATAGATTTCATCATGAATGGCCTCCAGGCTGCTTACAATTTCTTCATCCAATCCTAATTTATAATCAGGCTCGCTGAACCACATCTCTATCAGGATTCTTTTAAAGTAAGGCTGTTTGGAAAATTTGGGCTCGTTTCCTGTCTTCTTCATCACGTAAGAATAGACATCGGGAAGAATTTCATCCTGATAGTATTCCCAGAATCTTTCGAGGTCGCATTTTATGGATTTATCCAGCACAGTTTCTCCCCCTTTTTCTATTTTTAGCCAGCCTGTGGTGAGTTTAACTTTTCCCCATTCAGGAAGCACTTTAAGGAAGATTGTTTCTCGTATTCGGGGAGAGAAGCTTTTGTTCAATAAGACTCTGTCTTTTTCATCGAAAGCAAGAACTTCGTAGACAGGATCTTTTTCTTTTTTTAGCTCAAATTCTATCTTTTCAAGAGGAAGGTTGGCTTCTTTGGAGAGGATTTCATCAACAGGGTAAAGCTCCTGAAGCCAGCGACAGGGCTCGGAGTAAAACCGCTTAGGCGTGCTCAGGTTTTCATTTTCTTCAGCAAAGCGGATTGTCAGGCGGCTGACATTTTTGCCGCTCAAAGAGGGGAGGATTTCCTCTAAAAGCCAGAAGAATCCCTGCTTATAGGCCGAAAGAACCTTGACTTCGAATCCAGCTATATTGTTTTGGCGGAGGAGTTTCTCGATCTGCATTTTTATTTTTTCTCTAACCTTTGGTGACTCACTCAGACCTAAGTTAATTTTCAGAGGAGGCTCGGAGTCTTCCAATGTTTTTATTTTCTCTTCAATCAACTTGAGTGCCTCATCTCCCTCCCAGAGAAACTCTTTTTCTTTTTCAAAAATTGTTTTACTTTCCCTGAGCTCGAAACTCTTGATTTCTAAATTTTCTGGACGAGCTGAGTCTTCAAAGAATTTCCTGGTATACTCTTCGAATTTTCGGTTCTTTTGAGGTAGATAGATTTCAGCCTTGATAGACTCGAAAACCTTGCCCCTTATGTCTTCGGCAAGTTTTTCCATCTTTTGGTTGAAATATGCTTCGGTACTTCCTTTTTCTCCGTTGAGGAATCCCTCTAAATCAGAAGATACATCATTAATTTGAGGATTGCCTTGTTTGTAGTCATCAAAATAGGGGAAGGTCTTACTCAGGAAGGTCAAAATTTTTTCCAGGCCAAATCTATCCGCTCCGATAATCGCTAATGCATTGGATTTATTGAAAGCTTC
>CAYUXD010000287.1:0-3536 GCA_964448655.1 uncultured Eubacteriales bacterium | reverse complement strand
CGCATTCTTGCCCTTATGGCATTCCGTATGATAAGGCCTGACCCCCTCGCCGCCCTACTCCGTCGGGTTCCCTCGAAGAGCGAATTCCGAAGGCTAAATCTTCAATGGTCGCTGCAACTATTTCCCAAAACCTTTGTCCTGAATATAGCAACCAGTTATCACGGAAATGGAGATGCTTACAGCCCTTCGTTATGTTTTGATTTTTCAACAAGAAAGGATTATTCTATGAAGCTGGAGGAAAACAGATGGCTGAAAAATTCGAAACAGGACCGCTTATCGAAGTCCTCCAAGAGGCAAACCATGTTGCCATCTTGACAGGAGCCGGAATCTCAGCCGAATCTGGAATTCCAACATTCCGGGGAGAAGAGGGCTTGTGGAAAAAATATCGTCCGGAAGAACTTGCTACTCCCACAGCCTTCAGCCAGGATCCAAAGCTTGTCTGGGAATGGTATGACTGGCGGCGGGGAATTATTGCTCAGAAGGAGCCAAATCCCGGCCATAAAGTCATTGCTCGCTGGGAGGAGACCTTTCCTACCGTTTCCCTGATCACCCAGAATATAGACGGCCTCCATCAGAAAGCAGGCTCAAAAAACATCTGGGAGCTCCACGGCAATATTTGGAAGCTGCGCTGCACCGAGGAGGGAACGATAACGGAAAACTATGAGACTCCCTTGAAAGAAATTCCCCCTCTCTGCTCTAACTGCGGGGCCCTGCTCAGGCCTCACGTCGTCTGGTTTGGAGAGGCACTATCATCAACCATACTCCAGAAATCTATTCAACTAAGCTCTGAATGTGACGTAATGTTCGTCGTCGGCACCTCAGCAGTAGTCCAGCCGGCTGCCTCGCTTCCGTTTGAAGCCTCTGAAGCTGGGGCTAAGATTGTGGAGATCAATCTTGACCCAACCCCTCTCTCCCTGTACGCCGATTTTTCCATAAGAGGAAAATCAGGAGAGATCTTGCCATTAATAGATGAAGAATTTAAAAAAACGTCCAAGGCATAAGAGGGATGATTTGAGATGAAATACATTTATTTTGATGCTTCAGCCGGCCTGAGCGGAGATATGATCTTAGGAGCTCTACTGGATTTGGGCGCGTCCCCCTCACTCTTTAGAGAAAAAATGGCTGAATTAAAGCTTCCTGTTGAGATTCAACTCAAAGAAACAAAAAGGGCTACTCTACGAGGATTAAAGGTGGATATTCTGGTAAAAGCAAAAAAGACTGTCGAGAGGAAGCAGTCTGATATCGAAGATATAATAAAGAGAAGCCGCTTTTCCTCCTCTGTAAAAAAGAACGCCTCAGCCATTTTTAAGAAGCTCTTCGAAGCTGAAGCAAGAGTCCACGGCCACCGCATCAATGAGGCGCATCTCCATGAAGCTGGAGCAGATGATGCGATCGTGGATATCGTGGGCTGCTGTTGGCTGGCTGAGATCCTCGAAATCAGTGAATTCTACTGCTCGCCTTTGAATCTCGGTCAGGGATGGGTGAAATCATCTCACGGGCGCCTGCCCGTACCTGCCCCTGCAGTGGCTGAACTGCTGAAAGGCATCCCAGTCTATTCAGCCTGGATAAAACAAGAGCTTGTCACACCTACAGGGGCGGCTATCGTCTCTACATTGGTCAAAAAATTTATTCCTCTGCCTGAATTATCTTATGAAAAAATCGGCTGCGGAGCCGGAACCCGCAACTTCCGCGACCTAGCAAACATTCTGAGAGCCTTCTATGGAAATAAGAAAGAGTTTAATGCAGAGAAAAAAGTTTACATAATCGAAGCCAATATCGACGATTCCAGTCCTCAGGTCTTGGCTGCTTTTTCTGAAATGGCCTTTAATCTAGGGGCGTTAGACGTGTTTCTTACCCCTGTCCTGATGAAAAAAGGCAGGCTGGCCACAAAATTGACCGTTCTGGCAGAGATTGATAAGATAGATTCCCTGATCAGTGCTATTTTTAAAGAAACAAGCTCTATAGGTGTCAGGTATTTCCCTGTAGAAAGGCGAGTGCTGGAAAGAAAGACCGAGAAGGTCGGCATCCTTGGAGAAAATGTTGCGATAAAAATATCCTACCAAGAGGGAAAAGAAAGCAACATTCAACCTGAATTTTCAGATTGCCTGAGATTGGCAAAAAAGAGTGATCTTTCTGTCAAAGAAGTTACACAGCTTGTTCTTAAAGAGTTTTATAAAAAGCGCGAAAAATCTTGAGAGGCTTGAGAAAAATAAATCCGTTCGACTTTTGTGAATAAGCCTGAAAATGCCCGCAAAAGACAAGGAGAAAAACGTGGACTTAAAGAAGATTGCGAGAGGAGTTAAACTCATTTTAGAGGGCGTTGGTGAAGACCCCGAACGACCTGGACTCAAAGATACTCCTCAAAGGGTTGCTCGCATGTTTTCGGAAATACTGGGAGGATTAAAGGAGAATCCTGCCAAACAACTTCAGGCGATTCAGAGCGAAAAGCATGATGAGATGGTTCTCATCAAAAACATCCCTCTTTATTCAATGTGCGAGCATCATCTCCTTCCTTTTGCTGGAGTTGCCCATATAGCTTACATCCCCAAAGCAGGAAGAATCGTAGGGCTGAGTAAAATTGCCCGCGTGGTTGATATTCTCTGCAGACGGCTGCAAATCCAGGAAAGGCTGACCAAGCAGATCGCTGACCTCATCATGGAACACCTTAAGCCTCTTGGAGTGATGGTTGTCATCGAAGCCGAGCATATGTGCATGTCCATGAGAGGAGCTAAGAAACCGAAATCTTTAACTATTACTTCCGCTCTGAGAGGTTCCTTCCGCACCAAAAGCGCAACACGGTCAGAGGCCATGACTTTGATCAAAGGAGGAATGTGGGGTGGCAAAGAGGTCTAAAAAAGTTTTCTACGTCACAACACCCATCTACTATGTAAACGATATCCCTCATATCGGACACACCTACACCACTATCATTGCAGATGCGTTGAATCGCTTCCAAAAACTTTTAGGAAACAAAGTCTTCTTCCTCACCGGCACCGATGAACATGGACAGAAAGTGGAAAAGGCTGCAACAGAAAGGGGACTAAAACCTATAGAACTAGCAGACCAGGTAGTGGGAAGGTATAAAGACTTGTGGAAAGCTTTGAATATATCCTTTGATTTTTTTATTCGCACCACAGAACCGTTCCACGAAAAAGGCGTCCAGAAAATCTTTAAGAAATTAATGCAAAAGGGTGACATTTACAAAGGAATTTACAAGGGATGGTATTGTGTTTCTGATGAAAATTTCTTGGCTGAAGATGTCCCTCTTGAGAAAGGAGGGTATAAAATCTGTCCTGACTGCGGTAAGCGAGCCGATGTTGTCTCTGAAGAGTGTTATTTCTTCAAGCTGTCTGCCTACCAGAAACCACTTCTAGATTTCTACGCCAAATTCCCCGCATTCGTCAGGCCTCCAAGCCGGATGAACGAGGTCGTAAGCTTCGTGCGGCAGGGACTCAAGGATTTAAGTATCACCCGAACCACAGTGAAGTGGGGAATTCCCGTACCGGACGATCCTGACCATACCATTTATGTCTGGT
>CAYUXD010000286.1:0-3560 GCA_964448655.1 uncultured Eubacteriales bacterium | reverse complement strand
GTTTTCGCTTCTGATTTTTTCCATGTGCTCACTGAGAATCTCCCTCACTTCTTGGTCAAGATTGTCTTCTTTTTGAAACTCATCGGTTATGAGATTCATAAGGCTCTCAGTAAGCTTATTCCTGTCATCAGCTATAATTTTTTCTTCTTTAAGCAGATTTCGGACGATAATAAAAGCCATATGCTCTATTTGATTCTTGTTCAGTCTCATTTCCACCTTAAAATACAATATCTTGGATTAAAATTCAAGGATTGATTGAAGATATGGGAGTTAAGCCTAACCCTATTTATTTTTAGAGGATAGATAGAGGCTGTAAACAAAGCCACCCAGACAGACGGCAAAAATAAAGGTCATAAAAAGAAGAGCTTCAAGAGTCATTTTTGTTGCTTAACATTTTTTTTGTGATGATTTTGTTTAACAAAATAAATAATCCAAGGGCTATGACCCATTGAAAAAGGACAGTGCCTATGGAGTTGGGAGAGGCTATTTTAAACCAGTTTTGAGGATCTCCAGAGTAACTTTTCCAGAACCACCATCCAAGCATCGCCAGAAACTGAAGAGGAAGGAGGAAAGTGACAAGTATATCAAACCATTTTTTTAATCTTATTTTGCTATCAGGAGTGGAAATGATATTTTGGCGGAAATTTTTTGGGCCAAATTTGAGGACTGCGATCGTGAAGAAAAAGCCGCTAACCATTAAGCCCAAACTCCAAACCCAGTCTTGATTGGTAAAAAATCCCATACTAATGGCAGATGGAAATCCGAGAACGAACGCACAGACACATATCAGTCTGATAGCCTTCTTTCTTGAGAATCCTGCATCCATCAAAATACGGGTGTCAAGTTCCATCATGGAGATAAGAGAGGAAAAGGCAGCAAAGGAAAGGGCGAGAAAGAAAAGTGCCAGGAAAAAAGAGCCAGCAGGGATTTTTGAAAACAGGTTGGGAATCCAGATGAAAGTCAGACCTTGATTGTCAGCTTGCATCACTTCGAGGACTTTTTGATGTGAGAAATCCTGCGTTGAAAAATAGGAAAAAACAGTTGGAATGACAGCTACTGCAGCCAGAAGAGAGGCGAGGTTATTTCCGAAACCAAGCGTCGTCGATATCAGCACAGGATTTTCTTTTTTGTGAGAGTAAACAGCATAGGTAAGTATCAATCCCCAGCCTGCCCCTGTAGACCAGGCGGATTGACTCAGGGCATTCAACCATACTTCGTAATCAGCTAATCTGGCAAGATTAGGAGAAAAAAGAAAATTTAAGCCTTGCCAAGCAGATGGAAGAGTCAGACTCCGCACGCAGGCTATGATAAGTAAAATAAATAGGGAAGGGATAAGAATTTTATTGGCTCTCTCTATTCCTTTAACGACTCCTTTGTAGATTATGAAACCGCCAATCCCCAGAGCTGCAAAGTGAAAAAGAACTGGCTCCCAGGAAGAGGTGAAAGAATGCCAGAATTCCAACGAGTCTTTTTTGATTAAGCCCTGGAAAGACGTTGCCAGAAAATATTTCAGGCACCAGCCAGTAACAACTGAATAGTAAAACATGATGGCTGTAGTGACAAAGGTAACAAAAGTTCCCATCCAGGCATAATTTTTGCCGATGATTTTTCCGAAAGACCCGATAACTCCCGACCGGGTTTTCTTCCCTATGGAAATTTCAATTATAAGGAGAGGAATAGACCAGAGGAAAAGGAAAAGAATCCAGGGAATGAGGAATGCTCCTCCTCCCTGTTGGGAGACAATGCGCGGAAAGCGCCATATATTTCCGGTACCGACAGCCATTCCCAGACCGGCAAAAATAATTCCCCAGCGAGAAGCAAATAATTCTCTTTTTCTCATGGTCTTTAATCTATTGCCCTGCTTTCTTTGAGTCAATGACTAAGAAGGGATGAAAGCAATGTTTTTCAGGTACTTCTTTGGCTAAAGCAAGAAATTTTCCTTCAAGACTAAACATCCTGAATACTTTCTCTCCTTCAGGAAAGATATCAGCAGAAGAAGATTCATCAAGAATTACTTTTTGGATGTTTTCAGGGGAAATTAAATTGCCATTTTTGACCAGAACTGACCCCCTCTTCTTGAGGATGATTTTAGGGAATTCAGGAAGGAGTGATTCAAAAGGGATGAGAAATTTATCGATCTTCCCTGCATCAGTTAATCCCTTTATTTCTCCGATCGTGTGACTCTCCTTTATGTTAAAATTTCCCACATTTTTTCTGGTGAGCTCGAAGAGATGAGCCCCGCATCCCAGGTCTTGACCTATATCATAAGCGAGGGATCGGATATAAGTTCCAGAGGAACATTTAACCTTAAATTTGAGAAGCGGAGGATTGTATTTTATTAATTGAAAAAAATGGATAAAGACTTTACTCGGTCTTAATTCAAATTCTTTTTTTCCCCTGGCTAGCACGTACAAAGGTTTCCCTTTATATTTTTTTGCAGAATAGGGGGGAGGGACCTGCTGAATCTCGCCTTCGAATTTTTTCATGGCTTTTAAAAGATTGTCCTTTGGGGGATAGTTTTTCTCTTCGGGTGAAGTGGGTTTTCCAGCAGAGTCGTATGTATCGGTGGAAAATCCCAGTTTTATTAGTCCCTCGTAAACTTTATCCGTATTAGAAAAGAAAGGAAAAAGCCTTGTAGCTTTTCCTATGGCAAGAAGCATCAAGCCGGTAGCCAATGGATCCAGGGTGCCGCAGTGTCCGACTTTCTTGATGTTTAGAATGTTTCTTATTTTGAGGACGATATCGTGGGATGTGAAATTTTGCGGTTTATCTACGAGGATAAGCCCGTCCATAACTTAGTATGAGTCAATAGATTTTTGATCATTCTTAGTCTTGATTTTGGCTTGCTTTTTAAAAAGTTTATCAACTGTTTCAGGAATTTCTTTCAGTAATCTGTCGTATTTGCCAGTAACAGTAAAGCCTGCCGCGTGAAGATGACCGCCCCCACCGAAATGTTCAGCAATAAAAGCAGCGTTAGCCCCTCCCTTTGACCTGAGGCTTACCCTGAAGGTATCTTCCTTAATTTCTTTATAAAAGAGAACCATTTCCACTCCTCTGATAGAGCGGGCTAATGTTGTGATGTCTTCAGTGTCTATTTCTCTGAGGTTAAGAGAATCTAAATTTTTTTTGAACATGGTGATCATAGCAATGTTACCTTTTTTATTCATCTGTAAGGTGGAAAGGACCTTGCCCAAAAGCTTAATTTTTTCCGGAGAGTTGTTGTTGAATAAAAGCTCAGAGACTTTGATGGAGCTGGCTCCAGACTCGATTAATTTATGGCAGACCTCCAAACATTTTGCACTGGTGTTGGAAAATTGAAATGATCCTGTATCCGAGACAATTCCAGAATAAAGATTATTGGCTATCTGAGACGTAAACCGTATGTCTAATTTTTCTCCGAGGCTGTAGGCCATTTCTGCTACCGCAGACGCCTCGGGTTCAACCCAATTTATATCCGCATAATAATCATTAGAATGGTGATGATCCATATTAATTTTAAAATAGTTATCCAGGTTCTCCTGTCCGGAACGGGAAACATTAGCACATTCAAGGAGAATGGC
>CAYUXD010000285.1:2427-3561 GCA_964448655.1 uncultured Eubacteriales bacterium | reverse complement strand
GACTTGACAGGCTTTTTCCTATTTTCTCCATTGAACGTTTCGACTGTCCAAGACCATGGAGCAAAATTACATAAGCATCTGTTTCCTGGTTCACAGGCTGGATGAGGGCTTCATATCTGTATGAAGAGACCAGGAAAAATAGAACGAAAATGATACACGCTATTTTTATTGAGTTTCTTTGCATAGGATAAGCGCCTTTCCTATAGCTTATATCATGGGAAAAATGGAGGTCAAGAGCGAAAAGGGGACGAAAAAGGGGACAGGCTACTTTTTCTGATACTGGGGTCAGGCCTTATCTTAGGGAATGCTATAGGGACGAGAGTGCGGGAAAGTATCTTTTCCCGATGGCAAGGCCTGGTCCCAGAGACAATCTTCTTCCTTACTGAAAAAGTAGCCTGTCCCCTTTTTATATGTCCCCTTTTTTATATGGCGCAGTGTAAAATGAATGTGTTGACATATAAAAAGATAGAAATTATAATACGCGAGTAAGTAGGGGAAAATTGAGAGGCGAAATGCCAAAAATTAAACCAGAAGGGAAAAACAAAAAGAGCTCTGACAAAGAAGTTATTCCCCGAAGTATAGCGCGCTTGGGTCCATCTCTTTTTCTGAAAGGCGAATTATCTGGCGAGGAAGACGTAGTAATTGAAGGACAATATAAGGGAAAAATAGACCTCGCAAACCATAATATCTTAGTGGGACGCGGAGCAAAAGTCGAAGGTAATATTCGAGTTAAGAATATTACCATTAACGGAACCGTGGAAGGAAATATTGACGCTTCAGGAAAGATCTTTATTTCGAAAGAAGGTCAGATGAAAGGAGATCTTAAAGCCCCCAAAATTTCGATTATGGAGGGAGCAAGGTTCAAGGGTGGCATGAAAATAGAAAAAGACCTCAAAGAGAATTCACCTACTGAAGAAGAAATCGATATTATTGCCATCAAAGATGAAGATGAGACAAAGGAAAAAACGACATTCGAGCTTGTCTGATTTTAATTTTATTAATAAGTTCTCCTGTTTTTCTGTTAATTAATACCAAAACCTTAACTAATGGCTAAACGCTAATTAAGAGCCTTACCCTAACTAATTGATAAACGTTTATTAAAATCTAAGCCTAATCAATAGCCAGTCGTGAATT
>CAYUXD010000285.1:0-2417 GCA_964448655.1 uncultured Eubacteriales bacterium | reverse complement strand
AATTAATACCAAAACCTCAACTAATACAAACGCAATTATTCCAGTGTCACCGCGAGGAGCGAAGAAGATTTCTTCGCTCTGCTCTCAACAATGACCACAATAGCCTGAAAAATTATCATCAATTCACTTCTTTCCTGCACCTCGTAACAATCATTCCTGGTCTTCGGCATAAAAAAATGAAGGATCGAACTCTAATCTTTCAATTTTTGTTATAATGGGGCTGATGAAGGAATTTAAGCTCTTTTCTGATTTCAAGCCCAAAGGAGATCAAACAAAAGCTATCCAAGAACTCTATGAAGGTCTGGAAAAGAAAGTCAAACATCAGGTGTTAATGGGAGTCACCGGGTCGGGGAAAACTTTTACTATGGCCAACCTCATCGAAAAAGCCTCAAGACCTGTTCTCATTATCTCCCACAACAAAACCCTGGCCGCTCAGCTTTACCAGGAATTTCGCCACTTCTTCCCAGAGAACTCCGTAGAATATTTTGTCAGTTATTATGACTATTACCAACCTGAAGCCTATATTCCAGCCACTAACACGTTCATCGCTAAAGAAGCTACAATCAATGATGAGATAGACCGACTCAGGTTATGCGCAACAAACTCTCTTTTCAAGAGAAAGGATGTTATTGTTGTCGCTTCTGTATCATGTATCTACGGCATTGGCTCACCTGAGACCTATTATTCCATGAGCTTCACCCTTGAAAAAAATCAGGATATAACCCGGAAAAACCTACTCAAGAACCTTGTCGATATACAGTATGAAAGAGAAGAGACCAATTTTAGAAGAGGAACTTTTCGAGTGAGAGGAGATGTTATTGAAGTTTTCCCCTCCTATGAAGAGTTTGCCTACCGGATTGAACTTGATGAAAACAAAATCATAAAAATCTCCTCTATAGATCCTCTTCTGGGTAAAACTTTAGATTCCTTTGATAAAATTCTCATCTATCCCAGGACTTTCTTCTCCACTCCTCCCGACATTCTCGACTACACTATCCGCAGCGTGGCCAAAGAGCTCGAAGAGAGAATCGCCTTCTTCAACGAGAAGGGCAAATTTATCGAGGCAAACAGGATTGAGGAAAGAACTCTGTATGATTTAGAGATGTTGAGGGAATTCGGCTATTGTCCTGGAATAGAAAATTATTCTCTCTATCTCAGCCTGCGAAAACCTGGAGAGCCTCCCTATACGCTCCTCAATTACTTTCCTTCTGATTTCCTGACCATTATTGATGAATCACATGTTACCGTACCCCAGGTCGGAGGAATGTACCACGGCGACCGTTCCCGGAAGCAAACACTTATCGAGCATGGCTTTCGCCTGCCCTCTGCTCTTGACAACCGGCCTCTTAATTTTGAAGAGTTTAAAAGCACGGTGAATCAAGTCCTTTATGTCTCGGCCACTCCGGGCCCCTACGAGCTAAAGAGAACAGGAAAGAAAGTTGTTGAACAAATCATAAGGCCCACAGGTCTCACAGACCCTGATGTCGAGGTCCGTTCTATCAAAGGTCAGGTCGATGATTTGATGGCCGAAATAACAAAAAGAGCCAAAAAGAGTGAACGAACATTAGTGACAACATTGACCAAAAAAATGGCTGAAGACCTCTCCCGTTATTACCATGAGCTTGGACTCAGAGTTCGCTATCTCCATTCAGAAATTGAAACGCTGGACCGGGTTAAAATACTAAGAGACCTCAGAAAAGGAAAATTTGATGCTCTAATCGGCATAAATCTCTTGAGGGAGGGGCTCGATTTACCCGAAGTCTCTCTGGTAGCTATCCTGGACGCTGACAAAGAGGGATTCCTCCGTTCTACAAGCTCGCTTATACAGACTTTTGGGCGGGCGGCCAGGAATGTGGCGGGCAAAACTATTCTTTATGCAGATGTCATGACAGACTCCATGAAAAGAGCCATCTCAGAGACAAACAGAAGGAGAAAACTTCAACAAGAATATAACAAAAAAAATAATATCACTCCTCATTCCATCAAAAAAAGAATAGATGAAGTCTTGACCAGCATCTACGAGAGAGATTACTTTGATTACTCGCGGGTCTCTGAAGACAAAGATATATATTTTTCGCCTCAAAAGAGGAAAAAGAAAATAGAGAGTCTTGAAAAATTGATGAAAGAGGCAGCCAGAAACCTGGAGTTTGAAAAAGCGGCCCGACTGAGGGATGAGCTGACAAGACTGAAAAAAAGAGAATTAGAGATTGGTTTATGATGAAGCATGAAGCCTGCCTTGGTTTCAAAAACTTATGATGAAGATAATAAACTTAAAATGAAGAAGCATTAAGCTTTCTTTAGTTATAAAAACCAGGGCATGACGCAAAAAAACTGGAGATTATGAGCGACTTAAAATCAAAGATCAAGAATCTGCCAAAAAAGCCGGGCATTTATTTTTTCAAGGACAAAGGAGGCAA
>CAYUXD010000284.1:0-3565 GCA_964448655.1 uncultured Eubacteriales bacterium | reverse complement strand
CAGACCAAATCCTTCTTTGAGGAATACAATAATTTCTTTCTCTATTTCTGGATTGTCCGGAAAGCTTATCCGGGGCTGTTTGTGCCTTTATTTTACACTCGCAAATATCCGTCGCTCGTAAGAAATCTCTATCCCAATATGCCCTTGATCAGGGGTTGGCCTGTCAGTCTTGAAGAAGAATTGATGTTCAAAGGTTTTGGCAATTATGACCTAAGACTCCGTTTGAATCAGCTCAAGTTACTTCTTAAAGCGGTTATAGATTTCAAACTCGAACTCAATATCCATCAAGGCGGCATGACTAAAGAAATGGCCGTTGCCTATATGACAAGAGGCGGGTTTCAAACTCAAGCTGAAGCCGAAAGAAAATGGAATCGCATTATACTAAAGCCGGTCGACAGCGCCTGCGCTTATGTCGGTTTCCAGGAAATCCTGGACATGGAAAAAGAATACAAAAATCTTAAAGGTGAGGCATTCAGCAAAAAAGAATTTCTCGCAAGACTGCTCAGCTACGGAGCCCTTCCTATTCGTCATTTGAAGAAAAAGATTTTGGAATAAAAAAAGCGGGCTCTCTTTTTTCCATTTTTCGCTTGAACCTGTACGACACCACATTTGACCGCGGAATTGGCGCTTTCTTGGTTCTTTAATGTAACAGAATCTAAATTTTGCTGTTTACCTTTTATAATATAAGGATTTTTGCTTTTCTCGGTCTTTCTTCGTAAGAAAAAGAAATGGCTTACACCCTAGTTGATTCGCATGCTCATTTGGACATGGAAGAATTTGATGAAGACCGTGATCAGGTTGTCCATAGAGCTTTCCAGGAGGGAATCAAATCCATACTTTGCCCTGCAGACGTTACCAATCCTAAAAGCGTTGAAAAGACTCTCGATTTAACCGAAAAATACGAGAGTCTCATCGCTGCAGCAGGAGTGCATCCTCATCAAGCTAAACACTTCACTCCGAGTCACACCCAAAGAATAGAGGAACTGGCCGGGGAGAAAAAAATAAAAGCCGTGGGAGAAATTGGGCTTGACTTTCACTATGACTTCTCCCCGCGCGATGAGCAAGAAGAAGTCTTCCGCCACCAACTCAACCTTGCTCAGAAATTGGAGCTTCCTGTCGTCGTCCACAGTCGAAATGCAGGCAAAGAGGTGGCCAAGGCCATAGAAGAGGAGCATTTCAGCAAGGGGGGCATCCTGCACTGCTTCACCGAAGATTGGGCACTGGCAAAGCGAATGATGGACCACAATTTCTTTATCTCCTTTTCCGGGATTCTAACATTTCCAAAAGCTCAGTCTCTAAGAGAGATTGCCGAAAAAATACCTCTGGAAAAACTTCTGGTCGAGACTGATTCTCCCTATCTTGTCCCTTTTCCCCTTAAAGGCGAAAAAAAGAGGAATGAACCGGCCTATGTGATAGAAACCGCCAAAACTCTTGCTGGAATAAGGAATATCTCTTTGGATAAACTGGCTTTCGCAACTTCTCAAAATTTCGAATCTCTTTTTATGTTTGAAATTAAAAATCCGGGATGCTAAGATAAGGGCGGTTTTTTGAATTTTTTAATTAAAGAATGTTCAGGATCCGGGTGAGGATCAGAAAAGTAAAGCCATAATATTATCCGACAAAAAGAGGATATAAAAAGACCTTGGAAGATACATGTCATCTAGAAATTAAAGATGAGTGAAGTAGCCAGAAATTCTATCAAATCTCACGTGGAAAAAAGTCCAAGCCTAAGAAGACTTTACAACAACATCATGAAGGATCTGGAAAAAGTTGAGCAGGAGCTCAGACTTTTTTCCCGCTCTCCCAATAAACTCATCTCCGATATCAGCACCTATCTTTTTCAAACAAACGGCAAAAGGATAAGACCGGCACTCTTATTACTTTGTTCCAAACTATTCGGCTATAAGGGAAATGAGCATATCCTGATGTCCACCTTGGTGGAAGCAATTCATACTGCCAGCCTCATCCATGACGATATCATCGACAATTCAAAAATAAGGAGAGGAAGGGAGTCCATCCATGCCAGATGGGGTCCAAACATCACTGTTCTCTTGGGCGACTATCTGTATATAAAAGCCCTTGGTCTCTCTCTGCAGAGCCAGCACCGCCAGATCATCCAGATTCTCACCAGCATTTCCGCCAGGATGGTCGAAGGGGAACTGACAGAATACTATCTGAGCGGAAACCTGGATCTGGCTGAAAAAGATTACTTGGATATCATTAATAAAAAGACTGCATCTCTTTTCTCCGCTTCTTGCCAAATAGGAGGTATTCTTGGAAAGGCCTCCAGGAAAGAAGAAAATTACCTGGCAGAATACGGTGCGAATCTGGGAATAAGTTTTCAAATAATTGACGACCTTCTTGATTTTACAGGAAAGGAAAAAACCTTGGGCAAGCCAATTCTTTCCGATTTAAGCGAAGGCCGTATCACTTTGCCCTTAATATACACTCTTCATAATGACGGCAGAGAAAATCGAAAACGAGTCGTTGAGTTAATGAAACAGAAGAATCAGGATAAGAAATCTCTTGAGGAAATTCTCAAAATTGTCAAATCCAACGGTGCGCTCGATTACACCTACAAAAAAGCAGAAGAGTTCTCGCATAAATGCAGAGAAATCATGTCTCAATTTCCTAAATCTACCCATCAAGAAGCTTTAAGTTTGTTATCAGAGTTCATCATAAAAAGAAGGAAATAGGCCTGTAATAAAGGGTTAGGGTCAAAAAAACTTTAAAGGAATTCAAGTTATCCTTACTACTTACTCTTTACGCTTTACTAATTTTTGCGCTCCTACGGCTTTTCTCCTATGAATATTGTGGTGCTCGAGATGCAAAAATCTTCAGAGCGGGAAATGCGAAAAAATAAAGGTCCTACGGAAGGGAATTGATGGTTGAAATAGAAGTAAAAATCAGGATTGATGACATAAAAAACCTCGGAGAAAAAATCTTGGAACTGGGAGCCAAACTGGAAAAAGAACGTTTCTATGAAGAAAACACCCTTTATGACTTTCCTTCAAAGACACTTTACAAAAAGCGGCAAGCATTAAGACTTCGCAGAATGAATAAGAAATCCTTCTTAACCTTCAAAGGACCCCCTCAAAAATCAAGGAAATTTAAAATAAGAGAAGAATATGAAACAGAATTGAAAAACGAAAAACAATTGAGAAAAATACTAAAATCCTTAGGATTTATCCCTGTCTTCAATTATGAAAAACACAGAACGGTCTACAGAAAAAAAGGCTTGAAGATATCTCTGGATGAAACGTCTATCGGAAACTTTATCGAGCTGGAGGGCAAAAGAGAGGGAATTGTAAGATTTGCCAGCGCCTTGGGCGTTTCAAAAAAAGAATTCATCAAGCTGGATTATATCCAGCTTATTAAAAGAGAGTCGGCAAAAACTTAGATGGGCTCTTAAAAAATCTCTCCGTCTAAGTCTTATCCCCCTTTTTCTGCTTTTTGGGCTTTTCCTTAGCCTTTTCCTTTGCCTTTTCTTCAGGTTTATCTTTAGGTTTCTCTTCAGGTTTATCTTTAGGTTTCTCTTCAGGTTTATCTTTAGGTTTCTCTTCAG